>JAOZSF010000047.1:5414-9742 GCA_029939815.1 bacterium | reverse complement strand
CCCCGTCGCTCCGCGCCACCCCTCTCAAGAGGGGATTTAATCAAAACACACCCCGTCGCTCCGCGCCACCCCTCTCCCCGAGGGAATACTCGGGATGTTCCACCTAAAACATGAGGGGAGAACAAAGTACATTATTCCATCGACATTTTTCCTGCTTTTTCCGCGTATTCGTTAAAAAGTTTTAAATATATTTTATAGTTTTCGTAAGAAACGCCCGGAGGAGTTTGATGATCACAACTGATTAAAAATCCGCCTTTCGCGGCTGTTGGAATCAATCTTTCAAACTCTGCTCTCATAGCTTCTTCACCGTGCGGCATGGTCATTTTATCGAACTGCCCGATAAACAGCATTTTAGGATGATCTTCTCTTAATTTCGCGATATCCACTCCCGCCTGACGCTCAAGCGGCAAAATTCCCGCGATTCCCGCTTCGTCGAACCAATGAGCCGGAACAGTAATATCGCCGTCTGAATCAATTATCGGGATTATATTATTTTGTTTAAGTTTTGGAATGACTTGGTCGTAATACGGTTTCATAAACTCATCAAACAAATCTTTTGAAAGCATCGGACCGTGATTATAACTCATATCTTCCGCGAAAGACATAAAATCCGGCTGACAAATTTGTGATAATTTATCAATTTGTTTAATCATCCATTCAGTTAAGTCGGAATTAATTCTGTGCATTAATTCCGGATGATCATAAAAAGCGAACAGGTGATTTTCAATTCCAAAAAGCACACGTGGAAACCAGAAAAAACCTTCAACGGTAAACCAGAGAACAACATCGCCTTTTTCCTGCTCTTTTGCCCATTCTTCCCACATTTTGCAGTCAAAAGCTTCGTCCGGAAAAAGATAAGGTTTGATTTTTTCATAATCGGCTTCGGTTGATAAAATCCCCGCACCATGACTTTGCGGGACAGGACATCCCGGTTTTGTAATTGTAAAGTAACCTTGTTTATAAATATCAAGGCCGAAATGACGACAAATATCATATCTGTCGGTAACGCTTTCAGGCAATCCCTCTTCATGCCACCGGTCAATGGTTTTATCCCACCATACCGCCCATTCCATTATCGGCAGCCGGTCGAACGGTTTAAAATTCATAGCTGCCTGAAATCTTTCTCTTGCATTCATTTTTTTTAGTTAGTTGGTTGTTAAAAAAATATTTGGTAAATTATACTCTTTTCCGATTTTAAAAAAAAGGGCAAAGAAGGCACAATAAAATAGTCATGCCTGTAAATAATCAAACTTTGTCATAGCATATATTGACATATAAATTCTTTTAGAATATAATTTTATCCCTTAATATACCCAATTTTATCAATGAAAAAAATTGTTCTTACCTTTTTAACCGCGCTTGGAGTTCAATCAATGTTAACCGCATCACCTGAAATTATCGCGCATCGGGGAGCATCTCACTTTGCCCCGGAAAATACTTTAGCGTCTTTTAAACTTGCCTGGGAGAAAAAAGCGGATGGAATTGAAGGGGATTTTTACCTTACAAAAGACGGTGAAATTGTTTGTATGCACGACCCGACAACAAAAAGGACTACCGAAGTGGATTTATTAATCAGAGAATCAACTTATGAGCAATTAAAAAAACTTGATGCCGGGAAATGGAGAGGAGAAGAATGGAAAGGGGAAAAAATTCCGACAATTGGTGAGATTTTACGAATAATTCCCGCAGATAAAAAAATATATTTAGAAGTAAAATGCGGACCCGAAATAATTATACCTTTAAAAAAGGAAATAGCAAAAGCTGGAGCTAAACCAAAGCAGGTGACTATCATTTCTTTTAACAGTAAAGTTATCGCGGAATCAAAAAAACAAATGCCGGAATGTGAAGCTTTATGGCTCGTCGGCGTAAATGAAAAAGAGGGAAAGTTAGTTCCGGCAATTGATGAAATAGTTGATACCTTGAAAAAAATAAACGCAGACGGATTAGACGTTAACGCGCATCCGTTGATTGATAAGACTTTTGCCGATACACTTAAAAGCAACGATTTTTCATTTTGTATTTGGACAGTAAATGATTTAAAGACCGCCGCGAAGTTTAAAAAACTCGGAGTTGACGCAATTACAACTGATAATCCTGAATTATTAAATAATTATAAGCAGAATAATTAAATAAGTCAGCAATCTAAAATTATGAAAATAAATTTGCTCGATAGAGGAAATTTCCTCGGATGTGCCTGCACTTTATCATAATCCGGCACATCTAAAGCCATTTAAGAACGATATCCTGTTCGAAGTCACCGTAATGTTTGCCGAATAAATTTAACCCGCCTTTGTTTTTTGCGTTTGGAGCTACGCCGATTCTAATTCTCAAGTCTGATTTTTCTTCTATTTTGAGATCTTTATAAACGGGAGAATTTTTTACCTTTTCATCATTAACAAAGCATCCTTGGTCATCTATCCGCCATTTAACCAGAAAACCGTATTGAGTCCAGTCAACAGCAACCCAACTCGGAGTAAATCGTCCACGCCGTCCACCCATATCGCCGGGGCTGAAGAAAGTACCGATAAGTTCACCGTCGAGCCATAACGAGATATCAGATTTCCAATCATTTTTAGAATCACGGTATTCCGAGCAAATTTCAGCTGAAATTTCAATTCCTTTAGCTTTTGCCGCACAGGGGAGGACTTGGAATCTGTATTCAAAGTAACCGTCTTCACCTGTCCAGACAACTTGAGCATCGGCGCGCTGCGGACTCGTAAACGCTGCGGGTTCATCGCTTTTAATCAGCTGACCTGTTGACGAGTGAATTCCACATGTCGGTTTAACAGAATAATCAACGAAATGCCCTACCGGCATAGAAATGGAATTTTTATTTTCTTCAGCGGCAAAAGCAAAACTTAAACCATCAATCGCGGGACTGCAAAGTTTTCGCTGACCGCGAAGAGGTCCCGGTTTAACTACTGAGCGGAGAAGTCCCGCAGCTTCCAGTTCCTGAATATGAACTGTCATAGTTGACTGCGCGAGTTTAAGCAAATTTGCGAGTTCGCTGACGGTCATTGTTTTGCGTGAAATCGCCTGCATAATCATCATTCGCTGCGGACTTGAAAGCGCTTTGCAGATGGTTGTCATTTCGACTTCATCGTTAATATATTTAATATTTTTTTTATCAGTATAAGGCATAAAGAATCTCAGTTAATTAATTTACATTTTATATCGGGAATTAATTATAGCCAAATAACGATACTTTGTCAATGAGTCAAAAGAACTTAATAAAAAGGGAACTCTAACTGCGTCAGCATAACAGACTTTTCCTTTGAAAAATTTGAGAGAGTTATTCCCAGTAACCGCACTTTTTGATTTCCCGCATCGGTAGTTTTCAACAAATTTTTAACCTGTTCCATTATTATTTCGGCGCTATCGGTTTCTTTTAATAAACTTTTACTTCGTGTAATAGTTTTAAAATCCGCGTATCTGATTTTTAAAGTTATTGTCGTGCCTTTTTTATGTGTTCTTTTTAATATATTGCTTACCTGCCCGGCGATTTTTGACAAAATTTTCAGCATTTCTTTTTTATCAGAAATGTCCGTTTGCAATGTCGTTTCGCGACCAATTGATTTTCTTATTCTATTTATATTGACGGGTCGCTCGTCGATTCCTCTTGCGATATCAAAATAATAAGCGCCTGCTTTCCCGAATTCTCTGATCAGAAATTTCTTAGTTTTTAATTTTAGATCCGCACCGGTTTTTATTCCAAGTCTCAGCATTTTCTTTTCGGTAACTTTTCCAACACCAAAAAACTTTTTTATCGGTAAGTTTTCAATAAATCGTTCTCCGGCTTTTGGTGGAACAACCGTCAAACCGTCAGGTTTTTGCATATCGGAAGCTACTTTAGCAATAAATTTATTGTATGAAACTCCTGCAGAAGCGGTTAATCCGGTAACGGAAAAAATTTTATTTTTTATTTCTATAGCGGTATCGGTAGCGGATTTTAACTGTTTTTTATTCATTGTAACATCTAAAAACGCTTCGTCTAAAGATAAAGGTTCAATAAAATCGGAATACTCCCGGAAAATTTCACGGATTTGAGATGATACCTCTTTATATACGTCCATTCGAACTCGAACAAAAACCGCTTCCGGACATAAGCTGTACGCTCGTGATGAAGCCATTGCGGAATGAATGCCGAACTTCCTCGCTTCATAAGAACAGGTAGCAACAACGCCGCGGCTCTTTGGATTCCCGCCGACAATAACCGGTAATCCTCTGAGTTCCGGGTTGTCCCGCTGCTCCACCGCTGCGAAGAAAGCGTCCATATCGATATGAATAATTTTCCGGGTCATAAATTTTAAATAGCAACAATTTAAATT
>JAOZSF010000047.1:0-5314 GCA_029939815.1 bacterium | reverse complement strand
TATCGATATGAATAATTTTCCGGGTCATAAATTTTAAATAGCAACAATTTAAATTGTAATTTTGTAATAATTATAACATCCGAAAAAATAAACGCAAGAGAGAACTTGATTTGTAACGCGAAAGGCGCAAAGGACGCAAGAAAGAAATTATAAATCCTGTATATTCTGTTCATCCTGTCATTATAAATATTTCTTCCCGATTAATCGGGAAGCACAGTAAATGTCGCTAACGCGCCTTTATTACAGTACTCCAAATTAGTAGCGTCTCTTGCGTCCATTGTGTTAAAAAATATTAAATAGTGTTTTTTGCGCCTGTTGCGTTACAAAAAAAGAAGCGCGCAAGGACTGCGCGCTTCATGTTAGTTTTTACTTTATGTTAATTATTTTACTGAAATTACAAGATCACCGTTTTTGTCATCCACAACGATTGTACTTCCATCAGGAATTTCTCCTGATATAATTTTCCTGCCGAGTCGTGTTTCAAGTTCGCGCTGGATGTACCGTTTCAGTGGTCGTGCGCCGTAAACGGGATCGTAACCGTTTTTCGCCAGATGCTTCCGACCCGGTTCCGTAAGTTCCAGTTTTATTTCGCGTTCATTCAACCGTTTGCGAAGCTGGTCGAGGAGTAAATCAACAATTTCCTCAATTTCTTCAAGCGATAGTGGTTTAAAGACAACGATTTCATCCACACGATTAAGAAATTCCGGGCGGAAGTTCATGCGTAACGCGGCAAGAACATTTTGTCTTATATCATCAGGAATTTTGTCATCCTTGATTCCATCAAGCAACTGTTCCCCACCAATGTTTGAGGTCATGATGATAACGGTATTTTTGAAATCAACCGTTCTGCCTTGCGCATCAGTTAATCGCCCGTCATCGAGAATTTGAAGCAGGGCGTTAAAAACATCGTGATGAGCTTTTTCAATTTCATCAAAGAGAATAACGGAATAAGGTTTACGGCGAACCGCTTCAGTTAATTGGCCTCCTTCTTCATAACCCACATATCCGGGAGGCGCTCCGAGTAATCTTGAAACCGTATGCTTTTCCATATATTCGGACATATCGATGCGAATCATATTCTCTTCCGTGTCAAAGAGAGATTGAGCCAAAGCGCGTGCGAGTTCAGTTTTACCGACCCCGGTCGGGCCGAGAAAAATAAATGAGCCAATCGGCCGTTTAGGGTCTTTTAAACCTGACCTCGCGCGAATTACCGCGTCAGCGACAGCGTCAACGGCTTCATTTTGCCCGATAACTCTTTCATGAAGAACTTTATCGAGATGAAGGAGTTTTTCTTTTTCACCTTCCATAAGTCGTGTAACCGGAATACCTGTCCATCTGCTGACAATAGAAGCGACTTCATCCGCGGAAACTTCTTCCTGCAAAAGCCGATGTCCGCTTTTTTCCTGTTCTTCTTCTTCAGCGATTTTAAGCTGCTTTTCGAGCTCGGTAAGAGTTCCGTATTTAAGTTCAGCGGCTTTATTAAGGTCATACTGTCTTTCCGCCTGTTCTATTTCGTAACGTGTATGTTCGATTTGTTTTCTGAGGCTGCTGATTTTATGAATTTCCTCTTTCTCTTTTTGCCATTGAGCGGTCAGAGCATTTTGCTTTTCTTTGAGATCAGCAAGTTCTTTTTTTAAAACACTAAGACGTTTTTTCGATGCTTCGTCTTTCTCTTTCTTAAGGGCTTCCTGCTCAATCTCAAGCTGCATTACTTTGCGCGTGATCTCATCAAGTTCAGCCGGCATACTGTCAATTTCCGTCCGAATGGTTGCTGCGGCTTCATCAATAAGATCAATCGCTTTATCGGGCAGAAATCTGTCGCTGATGTAGCGATTACTCAGCACCGCCGCGCTAACGAGAGCGCTGTCCTGAATACGGACGCCATGGTGAACTTCATATCTTTCGCGAAGTCCGCGCAAGATGGAAATAGTATCTTCAACCGATGGCTGGTCGACCATAACCGGCTGGAATCTTCTTTCGAGCGCGGCATCTTTTTCGATATATTTTCTGTATTCGTCAAGAGTTGTCGCGCCGATACAATGGAGTTCTCCACGGGCGAGCATTGGTTTAAGCAAATTCCCCGCATCCATGCTTCCTTCAGTTTTTCCCGCACCGACAATAGTGTGCAATTCATCAATAAAGAGAAGAATTCTTCCATCAGAAGATTGAATTTCTTTAAGAACCGCTTTAAGTCGTTCCTCAAATTCGCCTCTGAATTTTGCGCCGGCAACGAGAGCGCCCATATCGAGCGCGAAAATAGTTTTATCTTTGAGTGATTCGGGAACATCCTGTTGAACGATTCGTCTTGCGAGCCCTTCAACAATAGCTGTTTTTCCGACGCCCGGTTCACCTATAAGCACAGGATTATTTTTTCTTCTTCTTGAAAGAACCTGAACTACACGGCGGATTTCGTGGTCTCTTCCGATAACCGGGTCAATCTTCCCTTTTCTCGCTGCGGCAACCAAATCGACACCGTATTTTTCCAGAACATTGTATGTACCTTCCGGATTTGGATTATCCACGCGGCTGTTTCCGCGAATATTAGTCATCGCTTTCATAAGCCGTTCATGCGTCAAACCGAATTGCTTGAGCAATTTTCCTGTTGGAGTTGAATCGCCTTCATCAATGAAAGCCATAAGCATGTGTTCAACACTGACATAATCATCTTTCAATTTTTTAGCAACATTTTCCGCAACGGTAAATAATTTATTAAGTCGCGGTGACATATAAACCTGTCCTGTTGCCGATGATGATCCGGAAACACGTGGTAATTTATCTATTTCTTCGTCAAGAGCCTGGCGAAAAGTTTTTACCGCAACGCCTGATTGTTCAAGCAGAAGCGGAGCTAATCCATCTGACTGATCGAGAAGTGCGGCGAGCAGGTGTTCGCCGTCGATTTGCTGTTGTCCTCTGTTTGAAGCTATAGATTGAGCTTCCATAAGAGCGGCCTGCATTTTTTCTGTAAGTTTTTGTATATTCATATTTTTATCTCCTTTTAAATATTATGCGATTTTAGATTCAAGTAGGAGAAGCAAGAACAGTGCCAAAACATAAACCGGCGCTAAGACAGGGCGAAATGCAATAATAAGGAGTGAAATGGGGGATATTAATGCGCCAAAATGACACATGTGTGCGAAGCGTTGCTAAAAAAATGCCTCTTTGATTTTTAAAACCAAAGAGACATAAATGACGTAAGGTGATGAAAGAACAATTAAATAGATTTATGACCACGGAAAAATTACTTTATGTTCTTCAAGGCAACCGGGAACCTGATGGTTCTTGCAGCGTTTGCACAATCTGTTGTATTTACCGTGTGCGGTGAAACTATGATTACATTTCAGACAGACTCTTTCCAGTTTTTTTAAAGTAGAACGGTACATTTTAAATCTCCCAATGGAATGATTATAATTTTGTAGTTGTCTTTTTATAACAATATTTGTGCCAGATAAAGCAAGTGTGCTTGTTGACGTATTTTAGAAAATAAGAAATTGCGGAATTTCGGATGTTTTTCCGTTTTACAAACAAAAATTGACAAATTATACGAAAAAAATACATGGAACTAAAACATTGATTTTGGTATAATTAGTATCATAACAAAAAAATTGAAATTATACATTATTATATGGAAGACAATAAAACAAAAATTAACGCTTCGGTTAAATCGAATGATTTTGAGAGAAGCGGGTTTACTACCACAAAGATTAAACGTGCGTCTGTCATGGAAAATGTCGCAAAATTTTTCCGAATGCATGTTATAAACGGTTATCTCTCAAAAACCGTGGGTGTGGCATTTAGTATGTCTTTACTTATTGTTACGTTCATTATGCTAATGGGCAGTATGGTACAAATGTTTGAGCTCATATTTAAAAAGTTCAACATTCTCGCAATTATTCATATACTGGCTTTTATCTTTCCGGAAGTGATTTGCTATTCTCTTCCGTTTTCCATGGCTGCCGCAACATTGCTTGTATTCAGCCGATTATCAGCCGATGGCGAAATCACAGCGATGAAAGCGACAGGAATAAGTGTTTTCCGCATAGCGGCACCATGCATTACTCTAAGCATTGTAATAGCAATTATTGCTGTTTATGCTTATAATAACATTCTTCCAAAAGCTCATTTTGCCCAGCGGAACATTATTTCCAGTTATGAAATAGATGATATAAGCGGGATGATTGAGACGGGAACTTGGATGCCGATTGGAAAGTACAATTTGTTTGTCAGCGGACGAGACGGTGACGTATATAAAAACATTCATATTATTGAAAATAAAGATGATGGAAGCAGTCGTCAAATCCTTGCCGCGCGAACCAATATCAGAAATATCAGAAAAGAAAATAAACTGTTGTTCGAAATGCATGATGTTGTTTCGGAGGAACGTAGTACGCAGCATACTAATTCATACATAAGAACGAAAGCCGGTCGTGTGGATATGTACGTGTCTCTTGACACGTTGATGAAGAAGAAGAAGAAAATCATTGTCAAAAAGGAAGCGGATTTTACCACTAAAGAATTAAATCAACAGATAGACAAAAACGTATCGGAGATTGTTTCTATAGCTATAAAGCATAAAGTTAATCCGCGCCATCTTTATTCCCAAATCAAAACCGCGAAGAAATTATGGAGTAAACTTCAAAAACAGAAAGCGTGGAAAAAAGTCCTTAAAATAAGAAAACGAAAAGAAAAAAAAGCATGGGTCGATAATATCAGAAGCGAAATAAATAAAGATTACGAAAATACTTTGATCGGTATTGACGGCAAACACGGAAAAACTACAAAATTGTTCAGAAAATGGTATAAAACATGGATGCCGGTTAACCAAATTAATAATTATCTTGAAGCTAACAGCAGAATGAAAACGCAGGTGCAATACAGATATTCTTACGCACTTGCAAGTATCGCATTCGCAATTATCGGTATTCCGCTTGGCATCCGTGCTCACAGAAGCGAAAAATCAATTGGTTTTTTAATTTGTCTTGCTTTAATTGCTGTTCATTACGCATTGGTTATAAGCATAACAGCGTTTAACGATAATTACGCGATGCGTCCTGACTTGCTTGTCTGGGCACCTGATTTATTGTTTATAATGACCGGCAGTTTACTTCTTTGGCGGCTGCATCATTATTCCTGATAAAACCGGACAGTAATCTCGTTTTCCTTTACGATTCAAAAAATCACGTACACATTCTTAATATATTTTGTTTCGGATATTTCCTCATCTTGTAGGCGACCTCGCTGAGGTCGGTTTTCACCAACGTTTTTTTAGGCGGATTAAAAAAAACCGGGAGACTCTAATAACCGATATATTGCTTTT
>JAOZSF010000421.1 GCA_029939815.1 bacterium | reverse complement strand
TAACATTAAGCCTCTCCGAGGCTAAAATACCTTTTCGAGTAACCCCTAATTAGAATATGGGAGTTATGTGGAACGACTAACTACCGACTGCCAACTACGAACTACCAACTATTACTCAATGTTTTTTAAAGGAAATACATATTCTTCCCGCGCGGAAAAAGTTCTAAAAGAACTTCTTTCGGCGGGATTTTCTGCTTATTACGTCGGCGGGTGCGTTCGCGATTTGCTGCGCGGAAAAACATCGTCTGATATTGATATTGCCACCAATGCTACGCTTGAAGATATAAAAAAAGTTTTTCCTAAAGCTGCGATAATAGGTGAAGCATTTTCTGTCGCGCTTGTTCATAAAATTGAGGTTGCAACTTTCAGGCAAGACGGTCCTTACTCGGATTTTCGTCATCCTGATTTTGTAAAGATTGTTCCCACAGTTGAAGAAGATTTATCCCGCCGTGATTTTACTATTAACGCTATCGCGATGGATATTGACGGTAATATCATTGACCCGTTCAACGGAAAAAAAGATTTAGAAAATAAAATTGTCAGATTTGTCGGCGAACCCCGAAAAAGACTTTTTGAAGATCCAATTCGCGCACTGCGCGCGTGCCGTTTTGCGTCACTTATAAGCGGTAAAATAGAATCGGAATCAAAGAAAGTCATACTTCAAAACCACTCCTTATTAAAAAAAATCGCAAAAGAAAGAATTCAACTTGAGTTAAATAAAATATTAATGCTTGACAATCGAGAGGACGCGTTATTTCTGCTTTCAGAACTTCATTTGCTTGAAGAAATCCTGCCTGAACTTGCAAAATCGGTTGATGTGCCTCAAAATGGTTACCACGCTGAAGACTGTTGGACACACGCTGTGAAATCGACACAGGCGGTTGTAAAGAAAGATTTAAAACTTCGTCTGGCAACTTTACTTCATGATATTGCAAAACCGAAACAAAGGACGCGTGATGACGATGGAATTGATCATTTTTACAGTCATGAAGTTGCAGGTGTTAAGATTGTGGAAAAAGAGCTTCGTAATCTGAAGTACAGTTTACAAACAATCGGTTATGTTAAAGAGGCAACACGTTATCACATGACGCGAATAATGTTTGTTCCTGAGATGAAAGATGCAACAATCAGGCGTTTAATGGGCAGATTAAAATATATTTCCATAAGAGATATTTTACGTTTACAGATTGCCGACATGAGGGGGAATTTGCGTGAACCTTTTTCGCTTAAGGAGCAAATAGAGTTATTGCGATATGTTTTAAAACGAATTAGGAGAATTGAAAAAGAGGATCACGCATTGAAAATCACCGATCTTGCAATAAACGGGATAGATATAATAAATATTTTTAAAATAAAACCGGGCAGGAAAGTGGGTAAGGCGTTGCAGTATTGTCTTGAAGAAGTTTTGAAAAAGCCGGAATTGAACACGAAAAAAGATTTGATTTTTCTTTTAAAAAGTAAATATTTGGTAAAAAACGGCTCTTGACATTTTCAATGTCTTGTGATATTATCTAATGTTAAGTTGTGTTTGGGTACACTTAATTAAAATCTAATAAAATATTAACATTTATTAATCACAAAAAGGAGAAATTATGAAAAAATTATTAACTATCGCTATTGCAGTTCTTTTCTGCTCCGCAAGCGCATTTGCAGCATTAAGCTGGACTTACGGCTGGGAAGACGGAACAGGAACAGCACTTGGAACTTACGGCAATGCTATTGTGTCAAACAGCACCGAACAGGCTTATGAAGGAACTCACAGCCTTAAATTGATTGAAAATCCTCTCGGCGGAACACCACAGGCATTTGTATGGTGGGTTACAGGTCTGTCAAGTGGTGATGTAGTAAATGCCATTTTTTATGTTTATGATACAACACCAAGCGCAAGTCCATCAGGCAGAATCTGGGGGCATTATACAGACGGTGTCGATGTGAATTCATACCAAGGTAGCGCAAGTGGAAACAGCACATACTCTGATGGCAGCGGTTGGTCACCTCTAACAAACACATGGACTTTTACAACAGATGGCACAGATGGTAGAACCGGTCTTGTGGTTGAAGCTCGTATATATTCTGACACAGTAGGTCAATCCATATACATTGACACAACATCAATCATAGTCAGCAATGACAACGCAAAGATTTACAATGCAGCAGGTCAGGTTATTCCTGAACCATTTATGTTCAGCGCATTGATTTTAGGACTCGGAGTATTATTTTTACGCAAAAAATAAAACCGGAGCGCTAATCTAAAATGTTTAAGCCGCTGCTCAAATGAGCAGCGGCTTTTTTTGTACCACGAAAGGCATCCTACTTTGGCGGATATTCGACACATACACGAAATTATTTAACCACATAAGGTTCACATAAGAATTATAAATTAATCCTGTCCAAAAAATTATTTTGCGAAATGATTAAATTTTGTAATTGAAAAACGCTTCTGCGGCAAAAAACTTCTGTGTCCTTATGTGTCTTATGTGGTAAAAAAATTTAGAAAGGGTTTATTTATGTGGTTACAAATTCATACGCTTTCAACAGATTTTTTGATCCGGAATTTTCCCATGCGAGTTTTTCAACACGTT
>JAOZSF010000420.1 GCA_029939815.1 bacterium | reverse complement strand
TCAACACTGATTTCCATTCCCCGAACACCTGAAAATTCTATTTGAGTAATTGATTCCGACTGCAGCAGGTTATCGCGGGTCTGTTCAGCTAATTCCCGCATAATTTTTTCGTCCTGATCGCCGTACAGAATTATTGAGAGAACTTTCCGTTTATGCGACATAATCGATACTTCAGGTTCTTCAGCATCGCTCGGAAAGGTTGTTATTCTATCTACTTCACTTTTGACTTCACGTGCCAGTTTTTGTAAGTCAGAACCCTCCAGCAATTCAATTACAACATTCCCTCGACCTTCGAAAGCTGTGGATTCTATTTCCGCAACACCGTCCAATCCGCGAACTGCTTCTTCGACTGCGAGAATTATACCGTCTTCTACTTCTTCTGGTCCGGCACCTGGATAAGGTACACTAACGATTACGTTATCTAAAGCGATATTTGGAAATATCTCTTGTTTAATACTCATCAAAGATATTAATCCACCGATCAGACATAGTGCCATAATAAGATTTGCGGCTACAGAATGGCCTGCCATATAAGCAAGCGGCCCTTTAAAATTTTTTTGAATATTCATATTTTTTAATATCAACCCATGACTTTAGTCGTGGGGGTATAATAGTCTACACAAAACCAACCGTTTCAACGGTTTTTGGCGCTCGATTCAAGGAATAAACCGTTAAAACGGTTGGAATTATTTTTAAAATTGTTTTCCCACGACTAAAGTCATGGGCTGAAATTTCAATTTCTCTTTGCAAGTCCAATTACTATTTTCAACCTCAACGAGGTCGGTTACAATACGGATGACAGTATTCTTGTTTACCCACTTATTTTTACGAAAATTCTCATTTTTTATCTAATGTATTTTCCGGAACCATTTCAACTGTCAACAGCATTCCTTCTACAGGGGCTGCAAGATCACTTATAATTAACCTTTCGCCGGGTTTAATCCCGGAACTTATTACTACTTCATCTCGTTCTTTCCATTTTACTTCCACTTTCCGGAGCTTTAGTTTATCATCAACATTAGCAACCCAAACAGTATCATTTTCATGTAAAGCAGATCTTGGAATTACGTAAACATTTTTTAAGTTGCGTCCATAAATCGCCACCCGGACATGTGAACCGGCGATCAATACTGGTCCGCTATGATTGCCGGTTTTTTTCCCTAATGGATTTTTTACATTAACAATTAAACGAACCATGCGACCTTTTTGCTCTAATTCACCTTTAATGTTTAATACAGTTCCATGCCAAACCGTTGTGCCCGCTTCGCCGTTAGGATATTGTATTAATGCGGGAACATTTTTGATCTTTCCCGGATATGCACCAATCCAGCGTAAACGATCAAGCGGCAAAGAAATTTCAACCCAATATTCATCGGTGCCGGCCAGTCGAGCTAATTGTTTTGATGGTTGAACTTGAGCCCCGACTTCAATATTTTCTTCTAATATAATTGCATTGAAAGGAGATTTGATTACAGTTCTTTCCAAATCTAACTGAGCTTTTTCTAAGTTTGCCTGAGCCATTTCTACTGCTGCTTTAGCACTTTCGAGTTGCGGTAATTTCGACATTAGGCGTCTTTGTTTATCGTTAGTTTTATCACCGGTAACTCTATTCCAATTATACAAACCAACTTCATGTTCACCATATTTAATTTCATAATTACATTGAGCGTTTTTAAGTTCACTCTCCCGCTTAACAACTTCAAGTTTATAATCTGAAGGGTCAATTTTGAGTAATTCTTCTCCTTTAATAAAACGACCTCCCGGAACCATTTTTGGACTGATTTCTATCACTTCGCCGCTAATCCGGGGGTATAATTCAATTTCACGGGCAGGAATAACTGTTCCCATTGTATCTAAAATAATTTGATGTGAGTTTTGCGATAAATTAATTGCTTCAACCAAAGTTTTAATCTTATTCGGTTGTTTTCGTTTTGCTTTAGGAGGAGTTTTCATCATGCTTATGCCGATAAGGACTGCAACTCCTACAACAATAAAAGGTAAAATTATTTTAAGTATTTTCATTTTTTTAAATATGTTTTTTATATTGACGTATTTCTTAAAAAAATATTGTGTCAGTTAGGGATTATTCGAAAAAGTGTTATCTCAAAAAAATACCGGAAAGGTACAAATGAAATAGCCCCGGCATCCGCGGGGCATGCGTGCGTATTTCGCACGATCATAAAACCGCGTTGAAAATTTTGCGAATTATAAAGCGGTATTTAATGCGGCTGTTGCATTAGCAACAGAATTGCCCGGGAAAATAATGAAACCGAAATATAATTTATTTTCACATTGAGGAAAAAATCCCCCTTTTCCACTTGAAAGGGGGATTAACGCAGTAAATGACTCGCTATTTTTGAAGTCTCTTCGGGTCGAAGAGACGTACTCTGGATTTTTGAGCGAGTCTTTATTACTGCGTTCCAAAAGGGCAATACAATTTTGGCGAGTGTGAAAAGTAAAATTTTATTAAACGCCACTTACCCACTCGTTTTTACGAAGAGCCAAACTTATCTATGCAAGGGCCATTGTTTTTATACTTATAATAGAGTGACAAATCAATTGATACCATCACTAAATTGAGGGCATA
>JAOZSF010000419.1 GCA_029939815.1 bacterium | reverse complement strand
ACTCTTTGATTAAAATAAATTTTTTTGACCCTTTCCGAGTAACCACTAATTAGGGGTTACTCGAAAAGGTGTAATCATTGATTACCACTATGTTTTACGGTTTACTTAAAGGTGCTTTTTTGGTATAATTTTAAAAAAATAAACGTTTTTTAATAAAAAACAAAAATCAACCAAAAAAACAACCTAAAAGTAAACATGAATAATGATACCAAAAATGATTTTTTAAAACAAGGATTTTTCTTTCTCCCGACTATTAATTCTGATTTTCAATTCATTTTAGATGTTGCAACTGATTTGCTAAAAGAAAATCCTCAGGTTTTATGTTGGATTAAAGAAGATCAGGATAAGTTCAGCAAAGAAGAAAAACGACTACGCATTCTTGATAAACAATTTAAAGAAGATCTGACTAAACCATTATTCTTGGAAAAACGAATTGATAAAGTTATAGATACAACCGGCAAAGAAGAAATAGTTCTTAAAACCGGACGTCCGCGTATGGCTCCGATTATTGTTTTTCTTTTTTTCATTTTCAGAGGTTATTATGGAAATTTTACACAAAAACAAAATTTTGATTTTATAAAAGAATCTATTACAATTCAAAACTGGTTAGCTCAAAATGGTGTCACGAAGCTGCCCGGAGCAACAACAATTCTTGAAAATGTAAATAAAATATCAAGTGAAACTTACGAAAAAATATTGACGTTGCAATGTGAAATGATTAAGGTAGAAGGATTTGATGATTTTAATAAAGCGTTTATAGATTCAACGTCTGTAGCTGGCAACACAGCTTATCCGACAGATATTACGATGTTGTACAAGCTGCTTTTTCGGAGCACATTTAATGCTATAAAATTAAGTCAATTATTTGATTATCCGATAACGGAAAAATATTTTGATGGTTGGTTTAAAGAAATGAAAAAATGTATTTTTTCGATTGCAATGGGCAAATTAAAACCTAAAAAGAAGAAAAAAGTTTGCAAAAAATTATTTGCGTTAGCTGAAAAAATTCAAAATCGTTTGTCAGCAAAATTAGCAGAACGTGAGATGGAAGCGCAAAAAACTTTTGTTTTAATAAAGCCAAGTCATCGTTTTAGATTAGAAGCGATTTTGAAGACAGTAAAAACAGATTTAGAAGACTCAAAACGAGTTTTAGAATATGCTTATAAAAGTATTCTTGAAGGTAAAAAATACAAGTCAACAGAAAAAATATTAAGCATTTCAGATGCAAATGTCGGCTTCATAAAAAAAGGTTCATTGCGGACGGCGGTAATCGGTTATAAGCCACAAGTAGTACGAAGCGGCAGCGGAATAATAACAGCAATTTTATTTCCGGAAGGTAACACATCGGATGCTGCAGAATTAAGACCGGTCTTGGAACAATCTATTAAAAGGACAGGAGTAGTTCCTGAAATGTTAAGCACAGATGACGGCTATCCATCGGAAGAAAATTTAGAATGGTTGCAAGAAGTTGGAGTAGAAACCAATAGTTTCAACGGAGCAAAAGGTCGAAAATTAACATCCGAAGAAGATTGGGAAAGCACGGCGTATCAAATTGCCCGAGCCGAACGCTCAATGATAGAGGGACTTTTTTCTACTTTGAAAACCGTTCAGGGATTTGGAAAATTAAGTCGGCGTGGATTAGAAAACGGCAAGTCGGAATTATTAGAAAAAGTCTTAGCCCAAAATTTTTACAGAATAGGAATATTGCGGAAGCGTCGTGAAGAAGAAATACAAACCAAAAACATTAAAATCAAAAAAGAGGAGGAAGTAACAATTCAAAGTGTTTACAGGGTAACAATAAAACCAAAGCAACGAAAAGATTTAAAAATTGTGGCTTAGTAATAGCCAAAAATTGAAGTGAAAGAAATGATTGAAAATTGACTTAACAAGATAATAATATCCAAAATCGGTGAAAAAATAATGAAAAGTCCCTAAAAGTAAAAAACATCAAAAAAGGGCTTGATTTTAAAAAAAAAGAAGCTTTAAAAATGAAACTCTTTGATTAAAATAAATTTTTTTGACCCTTTCCGAGTAACCACTAATTAGGGCTTACTCTTACATCTGTAAAGTTTTGAATCAACGCTTGCAGCCATAGCATTTTCGTTGAGCATCCCTCCCATAAACTTATTAATTTTCTCTGCTGTATTTCCAGGATTTTCGATACAACTTTTATAATTAATGAATAGCACAGGTATTTTATGAGCAGCAAGAACCCGTTTCAATGCGTTAAGTTGGCGATTGTAAACATTTGCAAGTTGCTCATTGGACAATGGTGATTTATATCCGCTACTGTGCTCAAGCATTTTTGTTTGAGATTCGAGAATTTCCTGAATATCCCGTTCAATAAAAATCACTCTATAATTGTACTTTTTGTTTTTAATCGCAAAATTAAGCAGTTGAACAATAATTTTAACTGATTTCCCCTTCGCTAAATCAAGCCATCGAGCATCTTTCTTAATGTTCTTTACTGCAGTGTATTCGTAATATCCTTTTGGATTATCTTCGTTAGCCACACGCTCGCCGTCTGTCAATGGTTCAATTCCGCCTGCTTCAAGCATTTGCATCAGCATAGAAGTACCTGACCGAGG
>JAOZSF010000046.1 GCA_029939815.1 bacterium | reverse complement strand
TAGTTAATAGTTATTAGTTAATAATTATACAATAAACGGGAGAAAATATCCACAACAATATCAGATTTAAGTAATTAAGTTTCCGGCAGGGGCCGAGCTATGTGTCTGCCCTCTAAAGTTTTATTCTGTAGGTTCTGATTTCAAACGGTTGGAATTTTAAATTAACCGGCTGCTCAGAATCAATAATTTCAGAGTCGTTCCATTCAAGCATATCAGTTTCTGTCAGCTTTGCCTTTTTATTTATAACTTCCATTGTTCCGCCGGAATACCCCCCTTTGGTTTCAACCAAGCGCAGGATGATTGAATCATCCTTTTCAGCCCTTTTTACTACTTCCAGCGATATTCCGTCAGCATCCAAAATAATCGGCGATAATATCGTAGAATCAGTTGCCAGGTTTTCAAAAATTACAGGCCGTGTATTAAGCATCGCAGCCTCTTTTATAACATCTGAATCAATAAGCGTCCCAATGTGCGGCAGAAGCGAATATGTGAATTCGTGATGCCCCTGGTCAGCAATAGGATCCGGCTCTGTCGGCGAGCGCAGCAGATTCAAATCAATTACATTTTTATAAACTTTGTGACCGTATTTACAATCATTGAGCAGAGCAACACCATAATGCTGATCTGAAAGGTCAACATAGCGGTGTGCCACCGTTTCAAATTTAGCCATATCCCAGCTTGTGTTCCGATAAGTTGCCCGTTTAACATATCCGTACTGAATATCCGAAATAAACTCACTATTTTTTATTTTTGTCGGGAAAGCCACTCTGAGCATATGATGCATTTCGTTCCATTCTACTTCAGTTTTGAAATCAAGACGTTTACTGTTTGCGTCAAGATATATCTTTTGGAATATATTTGAATTACCGATAGTAAGTTCGAACTGCAACCCTTTTCGAATATCACCATCTACAATATTGGCTGATTTTACTCCTTTAGCGTTTTCGATCAGTTGATTTTCATAATAAATATCAATATCCCATGCATCGTATGTATGCGGGCGGTCAACATAAAGGGAGAATTTATTTCCGAGTTTTCCTTCTTCGAGTACTTTATGTCCTGTTTCTTTATCTTCAACCGAGATAATTTCACCATTTTCAGAAAATTCGTATTTAATAAGATCATTTTCCAAAATTAAATCATTACCTGGAATGTTCGGCTGGGTAATTCCTGATTTACGAATCGTTATCGCACTATGCGCAGGAATAGTAGTCATAGCAATATTACCGGTACTTTCCTGCTGAACAGGAATCGGGTTTGCGTACTCATCTTCTATTCCGCATCCGTTCCACGATTCCGGTAATTCGATTGAGTGTGTATAATCATAAGAGAGAGAATTAAAAATAGTAAGAGTATTTTCTTCTTTTTCAAATAATTTATCTGCGGCTTTATTTTCCAATTCATTGCATATTGCAAAATTATTAGAATATTCAGCTTCAGCAACTTCATAAACGGAGTGGATACTTGATCCGGGAATTATATCATGAAATTGATTCATCAGCAGATTTTTCCATATTTTATCTAATTCTTCCCGGGGATATTGCTCGGCAGGAAGGTTAGAACAAATAAACTCAACTTGCCGAAGTTTGCTTTCAAGCATTCTGTTCCAGCGCTTTGTCCGTGCCTGAGTAGTATAAGTTCCGCGGTGAAGTTCCAAATACAACTCCCCTTCCCAAGTTTCTAATTCTTTATTTTTAGCAAGTACCCGTTCAAAAAAATTGTCGGAGCGACCGAATTGAACTTTAGGACAACCTTCCAAATTTTTCTCTCTCAATCCTCGTTCAACAAATTCCTCTTTGGGACCGCCGCCGCCGTCACCAATTCCGAACAGCGACATATATTCATCGAAAACATCTTTTTCTATGAAATTATCCTGCCCATAGCACAACTGTTCCGGTTTCAACATTGCGTTATAATTATCTTCGGGCGGAAAATGAGTGACGATTTCTGTTCCGTCAATACCTTTCCATTTAAATGTATGGTGAGGGAATTTATTAAATTGGCTCCAGGATATTTTTTGGGTAAGAAAGAAGTCAACTCCGCATTTTTTTAGTATTTGCGGCATAGCGGCTGAATATCCAAAAACATCAGGCAACCATAGATTCTTCACTTCAAATCCAAATTCATCCCGATAAAAATTTTTCCCGTGGATAAATTGTCTTATCATTGATTCACCGCCAATTACATTGCAATCGTGTTCAACCCATGTTCCGCCCTGAATTTCCCAGCGACCTTCTTTAATATATTTTTTTATTTTTTTGTAAAGTTTCGGATAATGTTCCTTAACAAAAAGATAGTGCTGCGCCTGTGACGCTCCAAAAACATAATCAGGATATTTTTCAAGAAGGTCTATCTGGCTTGCGAAAGTTCTGGCACATTTCCTGATTGATTCCCGCACAGGCCACAGCCAACCCGTATCAATATGGGCATGTCCAACGGCGATTACGTTCATATCGGAAGCATTTGCAGGTGTTTCATAGAGTTTCTTCATTTCTTTCACCGTTTTTGCCAAATTTTCGCGTGAGTTCCCGAATGCTTCAATAGCGTTATTTATACCGCGCAGGATTTTTGCTCTACGAACGCTATTTTCCGGCAAAACATGCATGAGTGAAATAAGGACTTCAAGATCGAGCCATAAATGCCACATTTCAGCGTCAAAAATGCATAATTTCGCGTGATTCAACTTTGCATCAAAGTGTCCGTGAATTTTCGGGTCGTCTGATTTGGGGTCTCCATGACGATTAATCCCAAAAAGAAGATTTGCTGCTGCTTCAACATAAAGATCAACTTTTTCTCCGCCGTTACATGACGTAAAAAGACGATAAATATCTTTGTTGAAATCAAGGTCAAATACCGAGCCGTTTGTCAAGCCATACACCGGGCATCCTAAATCATCAAACACCAAAGCTTCGCCCCCGAAATCCATACGTGCAACAACATTTTGATTTTTCCATTCTTCGGGAACTTCTGCCGTCAGATGGAACCATGCACTTTCCCACTCTTTACCCCATTGTTCACCTTCGTTAATCGAGACATATTCTCCGTTCAGGCGATCATCGAATGTGCATGGTAATTCTGTTCTATAGAACTCCACTTTAAGAGGTATAGTTTTTACAATGATCTGCTGTTTAAGCCACTGGTAAAACACATCGATTCTTTTTTCCAACAATTTTATTTTTTCTTTATGCATTTCTTCTATTTATTTGTAGTCTGGTTTAAATTTTAGCGGATTTTTTCATTTTTTCATTTTACAATTACTTATTATAGTGAATTTTTAATATTATTTTGAAATTTTAACCAAATATATTTTTTAATACAAGGGGTTAACTCTTTTAGGGTGCATAGAATTTCTAAGTAAGACGAGCTTCCAAGCTCGCCTTGTCAATCTTAATCATGGTATCAACTTTTTAAAAAGGGAACTCCCTTGTCTTTCCATTGAAAAAGAGGCGTTTATATGGTACAATTACAATGAATTATGCCCGGCACACGCCGGGTCTTTGCAGATTATAAATTGAACATTTAAAATTTACATTAAGAATTATATGAAGAAAATTATATCAGGAATAATATTGTTGCTCATTGCAGTTGTTTTAATAACACCGTTTTGCGTTGGCATAGCCGCAGAAAAGCAAATTAATAAGCAAATCAGCAAATTGTCGAAAACAACAAATGTTACTATTTCCAATGTTTATAAACGGAACTGGTTCTCCTCAAACGCGGAAATATCATTCAATTTGTCAGAACTTCTCGCTTCATACAATTTACTGCCGCTCGACACAATACCTGATTCAGCAGAAGTAATGGTTAAAACGCGGTCGGAAATTATTCACGGTCCGTTTTCATTAAAACGTTTTTATCCTAAGCAACCCATGGCTGTTCCGGTTCTCGGTGTGGCAAAAAACATTACAACTGTCATTTTCCCGCCTGACATTTTAGATTTCATGCCTACTGTAACAACTTATATATCGATTTTCCCTAATGGCAGCATGAGTGGAATTTTTAATATTCCTAAGATAGATTATACAATTAATGATGGTAATACTTCATTCAAATCGAGTGAAATAAATGGAGAGGTGAGTTTTTCATCTGATCTGTCAAAATCATTTTTCACTTTTAACATTCCGGATATTTTCTTGAAAGATACTGATAGAAAGCTGAGAATTAACGGTTTGGAATGCTCAGTGCATAGTGATAAAAAAAAGAAAGAAACTCAATCCGGAGATTTTAAATTAGGATTTGACAGTGCGGTTACAGATAAAGTAAAAATCAACAATTGTGCGTTCTCAAGTTTTATAAAAGAAAAAGACGGAAATTTGTTTTTCAACACAGCTCTTTCAATTAAATCTTTTAAAGATGATAATACTGATTTTGGTTCTGTGGAAATTGAATTATCAGGTAAAAGAATTAAAAAAGACGTTTATAAACAGCTCACAACCTTGTTGGGTGATTTGAATAATAAATCAGAAAACCAATTTGCTCATATTTTACTTATGACTCAAATTATGGCTCTGCTGCCTGAATTATTATCAGAATCGCCTGAAATCAATTTAAAGAAATTTGATATTAACACTCCGGACGGACGTATTTCAGCCAACGCAAGCATAAAAGTTGATAAGAATAAATTAACCGATCCGAATAATTTAAAAGAAATCATCAAGTCAATAAATTTCGATTTCTTTATAACCATTCCGGAAACCATTGCTGAAAAATATATTTTCAGCAGTGAGAATCCGCGTTCTATTATGCTGCAAAAAATGATGGTTAAAAACAACTTCGATTACACTTTGAATTTAAAATATACAGATTCGCAGTTTTCTGTAAATGGAAAACCATTTTCTCCCGATACTGAAAACTAATTCAGAGTTTTTTGCAATAAAATCCGGGAAAGTTCGTCATAACTATAATATAAAAAAAATATTTATCAAAATAATTAATGTCAAAATAATAAGAAAGATTATATGAAAAAAACATTAACCACTTTATTAGTTTTATTAGTTTTATTAGCCGGAACAGCCGGAGCAGTAAGTATAACAAATGAATTTGCGGGAATGAAAATAATTTATAGTGGCGTTCGTGGGGAAATGAACATCAGCACTTCCCTTGCAAATAACCGATGGAAAATCGCACTTACTGATTTGCCGGATCCGTCAATTGTAACCGGAAACTCCCAAAGTCAACTATTGATAAAAAAGAAATTTAATGACCCGAATACTGTTATAATCGAAAGTATTACAGCAGATGGTCCTATGCAAAGTATAAAAGTTAATTTTCCTCCCGGCAACAGACGTTCTTGTTTCGTAAGGAATATTTTCGTAAACGGTTTTGTAAATAATATTAAAATTAGCGGAGGAGATTTGGGCGATTTCGCGGGTCCTGATGGAATCGTGTACATTAAAGGCGATGTAAAAACGCTTGAAGTTAAAGGGAAAAAATATAATGTAAAGAATTCTAAAGAAACCCAGCTGTGGGGCGGAAATATATGGGCGGATATTATCGTAACCGGCGGCGTTAAAAAATTGCAGATTAAAGGAGGAAATATACATTACGATAATAACGGCGGTTCGTTCGGTAAACTTTCATTTGGCGGGTTTGTAAATCTGATTGCCGCAGACGGAATTACAGTTAAAACTAATCGTTCCGATAAAATGAGCAAAGTCATTTTTGGTGGAGGAATTAATTCGCAAATTGACGGACACGAATATCAAATCAAACAAATAAGAGCCAAAGGCGGAACGATTTCTTCTTCAGACATAAAATGCCGCCAAATAAAAAAAATATCCGTGATTGGTCAAAAAACGGGTAAACCGCAACCGTTTATTCCGGAAGGAAATCAGGGAATTATTGATACTTATGTAAGAACAACGGCGAATACGAATTACAATTTATGTAACATAAATAAAATTCTTGTTAAAAACGGTTTGATTGAAAACAGTCTGTTCGCTGTGAAAGGTCACGCGAAAAACATCACTCTGAACGGAGAAGTTTCAACCACAAAGGGGAGTATTGAAAATACTGTTCTCCGCGCAGGATTTGACGGGAGTTTAAATTACAACACTTCCCCAATTATTACACCGCAAACTTTTGTAACTTCCATAGTTGCAGGAACCAAAGTTGAAATCCCGTTTATTGTGAATTCTGATAATCCAAATGAAAAACTTACAGTCTATATCAGACAGCGCGATACAGCTCTCGACGCGGTAATTTCTAATTACAATGGTCAGACGTTCAGCGGCACTAACCGGTGGATTATCAACAGTCAAAGCGAAACAGGAATATTTGTATGGACAGGTTTAGCAAGTGCAGTTGGTGTTAATTCAAATATTATTGTCCGTGTGCGCGATAATTCCGTTCCTAATTTATATGCGGATTTAAGATTAGCTGTCAGCGTTTTTACTAATAATATGCCGCCGGATATTTCTATTGATCCGGACAACTCTCCCCGCCTTTACAGTCTTGAAGATATTAATGATCTTTCCTGGACAGTTACTGTTTTTGACGTTAATTTTTACGATGAACTTACACTTTCATATAGCGGTCTTGATATTGAAACTAATCAGATTAACAAATGGATTTATTATGCTAAAGCAATAAATCCAACTATCGGCTGGCATTCAAATGTTACTTTCACGGTTACCGACAACGAAGGTCTTCAGGCATCTGAATCTATAGATGTAATTGTTTTAAGTAATAATCCCCCAACTGTAACTTCCTCTCTCCCAACCGAACCTTTTATTTGCGGAGTAAGCAATTCTCTCGATTTTCAGATTATCGCGCAAGTTTCTCATCCAGATAACTTAACTTTTCTCAGGCCGAACGACTTACCATCCGAAGCTGTTTATTCGACTATTACTTACAAAAACATTACAATCGGAAGTAATAATTTTGTATGGACTCCGGGAATGAATGACGCCGGAACATCGGAATGGACATTTTCTGTCTATAATGGCGGAACCGAACTTTCAATGGGTAAAGTTTCCGTTACAATTATTGTAACTAATGATACCGGTTTAGTTTCATTATCAACTTCTCAAAATCAAAATGCAGATACTACAGGATATTTTGAAGGAAATATAAATACAATTTCCATTGCCGGTAATGCCTTGTATTCTGACTTTATTTCAGGAGCACAGGATTACACTCCCGGCGACTGGCAGAGCGCGAATTATATCGGTAAAATCAACAATCTGAAAATCAAAGGCACTGCTGTAAGCAATATTTTTGTTTCAAGAAAACGGATTAAAATCAACAAACGCGATGAATTTGATTTTAATAATAATGATGTCTGGATAAGCGGTACTAAAGATACGAATTAAATCAATGTTCCTTAACCACATAAGAAACACATAAGTTTTTAAAAATATTTAATCGTACTGTTAAAAATTTTTTGATTGATGAAACTGGAAATTATTTTTCCCTTCTAAAGGCCGCTCAATTATAAAACATTCCACATTAGAAATTGTGCCGGCAAGTTGAGCCGCTTCAACCGGCGGCATAGTGAAAAAAGCGGTTGCCCACGCATCGGCTTCTGCGCAGGTTGGTGCAGTAACTGTTACACTTAACACAGCTGATTTCACCGGCACACCTGACTTGGGATTTATGATATGTGAATACGTGTTTGTCCCTTTCTTAAAATAATTTCTGTAATTTCCTGACGTTGCGATGGCTCCGTTTTTTATTTCTAATACGTCATTTTCTATAATATCTTCTACAGCAACATTCTCTTTCGGTGTCTGAATTCCAACATTCCATATTTTTTCGCCTGATGATGATACCCTTATCTCTCCACCGGCATTAACAAGAAAATTAGTAAAGCCGAGTTGCAATAATCTTTCTGCTGCGGCATCAACCGCAGCTCCTTTGGCGACAGAACTTAAATCAATATCGAGGTTATCAACTGTTGTACTCACAGCATTTTTATCACATAGAACGATAAATTTATCTGCGCCGATTTTTTTCTTTGCAAGGTTAATTTCTTTTTCTGATGGAACACGTTTAGTTTTATTTCTACCAAAACCCCATAAATCGACAAGCGGAGAAATAGTAACATCGTATTTTCCACCGGTTAAGTTTGATAGTCTTTTTGCAAGAGATAAACATTTTAAAGTATAATCGGAAACACCGGTAATTTCATTTTGTTTAGAGTTTTTTATCTTTGCGACATCACTCGCAGAAATAAATTTGCTTGTGTTAGTTTCTACTTCTGCCACAGCATCAAACGCTTTATCTACAGCGAATTGAACTTTGTTTTTATTTTTAGCAATCACCTGAATCTCAACGAAAGTATGCATATACGAACGCTGCTCAACGAACTTTTTATTCTCGTTTTTTGAGCAGGCAGATATAAAAATAACTAAAATTATAAAAGCAAATCTTTTCATTTCAAATACTATAAATAATTACGGAGGAAAAGTCAATCAGTACACTAAATTTGGGTGCATAGAAATTTTCGGGATTGGTCGATAAGGACTGCCTAAAGGAATTAATCTACGTTAGATAAGCTATATCCCACATATCCGCCTGCTGTAGCCGACCTCGCTGAGGTCGGAATTCTCCGCAGCCAACGGCAGCGGCTACAAAAATCATTTACCCATAAATTTATTCAGCTGAACAAACTTCTTCAGAGGTGCCTGTAATTCACTACCGCCGGCACAGCCTTTTTGGTATACTATTAGTATGAGCAAAATACTTTACATATTTTTGTTTCTGCTTTGCGGGAATCTTTTTTCTTCTCCTTTATGGCTGCACACCGCCAATACGCAAATCACCAATACAAAAGGAAAAGTTGTTTTTCTGCGGGGCGTTAATTTCGGTTCGTGGCTGCTTAACGAGTTATGGATGACTGATTTTCAACCACGTGGATCAAATCTAACCTGCGATGCGGACATACGTTTAATTTTAGAAAAAAGATTTGGAAAAAATAAAGCCGGAAAACTTTTAGATATTTATCAACATTCTTATATTAATGAACAGGACTTTGATAATGTTAAAAAACTTAATTTTAACTGCGTCCGACTCCCCTTCTTTTATAAAATTCTTGAGGATGATGATAAACCGGGTGTTTATAAACAACACGGTTGGAATTTACTGGACTTTGCCGTGTCAAATTGCGCGGCAAGAAATATTTACTGCATAATCGATTTACACGGAACGCCGGGAGGGCAAAGTGCCGATCATACAACGGGTCAAACCGGTTTGGACAATTTTTTCAAGAAAAAAGAGTATCAGGACAGAACTGTCAAACTGTGGGAAGCTATCGCCCAAAGATTTAAAAATGAATCTGCCGTTGCCGGTTATGATTTGATAAATGAACCTTACGGCGCACCAACAAAAGATGCTTTAATAAAAATATACGACCGGTTATATAAAGCGATTCGTGCAATTGACAAGAAGCATATAATTTTTCTTGCCGATCGGGGACCGTGGCACGGCGGACTTAATGAGCTGCCATCTCCTAAAAAAGCGGGATGGGAGAATGTTGTCTATCAGACTCATTTATATGATTTTAAGAATTGGGGAATTAAAGCGCACAAAAAACTAATAGACGATTTTTCAAAAGAAAATATTTCAAAAAAGAAAAGCGTACCCATTCTAATCGGTGAATTTCATCCCTGGGGAGATAAAAAAGTATGGAAAATGTATTTTACCGAGTTCAACTCAAATAAGTGGAACTGGACTTTGTGGACACACAAATGCAGCAGTAAAGCAGGTGATTGGGGAATTTACAGAACCGCCGTTACTCCGAATATTCTAAAAGATTCTTTCAGCGAACTTTCGAATAAATTCACACGTTATTCCAC
>JAOZSF010000418.1 GCA_029939815.1 bacterium | reverse complement strand
TTTCTACGATAATAAATGTCATAGCGATAGCGAAGATCCCGGCCCCAAAAGGCGTCGGGAATAAATAATCCATAATCCTAAATATCCAATAATAAATAAACCCGGTTCAGGTATCGTAGCCGCCAAAGCTACAATATCACCGGATTTATCAACTAAATAAATAGTTTCCGGGTCCGAGGATAAATGTCCGGCATAATTTCCCTGTAAAAAAATGTCCTCTCCACCTTTTGGACTCTCACTCCTCGCGCGAAATGCTTTTACATCCGGAGAAAGATAAATCGACCAACCCGCCGGAATAACTGTTCCGCCCTGAAAGACGAAAGAAACGGCGTTAGAAATTTGCCAACCGGAAATATCAACGGCAAAATTATTTGTATTTACAAGTTCAAAGAATTCTTCATCTTTAATACCGGAAACCGGTACGGCTTCAATTTCACCAAAAATTATTTTAGAAAATTCAGGTTGGGCATGTGGTATCATTCCACCGTTATCAACACTTCGCGTAATGTACATATAAGTTCTTCTCTGCGCTAAAAAATCATTCGTAAGTTCATTGCACCCTTCATCAATATTAAAATGATCAGTACGGTTATAAAAATCACTTTGAACAGGCCAGCCCCATTTCGCACGGTCGGCATCGGCAAGAGGTTTTAAAATATCATGAAGTTCATAAACCCGTTTCTCGAGTTTTAAATTTTCGCGCGGAGTTTCCGGCGGTTGAAGAATTTCATCCATTAAAGTTCGAATCCTTCTCGCGTACATATCCCGGAAAAGATAAATAATTCCATGATATAAAGCATTCCATTCACACCAGTACATAGTAGGCACTCCGGAATATCCTGATGAATCATGCTCTTCATCGCCAAAGACATTTGTTCCTCCCCAAATCATCCCGAAAGTCAGATCTTTATCCCAAGCGTAAATACTCCATTCGCCTTTTGTTAAGCTATCGTAATATAAATAATAATTTTTCACCCCAAAGTCAAATTCCATAAAGATTCTATGAGCAGCAAGATAGTTTACAGTTTCCGGAATATTAATATTATCAAACATATACGTTTTAATCTCTGCCTGCGTGGAATGGTTTAATCCGTTCACAAGATTGGTTATATCAGTGAAGTCTCCATCTTTCGGGCGCTTCTTTTCAAGATTTTTAACTGAAGTCGAAATGTCCGTAAGCGCCGTGCCCGGAGCCGGAGCTTTATAAAGCGAGCCATTATCATCAATATTTTGTCTTCTCAAAAAATGACCATCAACCTGCTCAACAAAAACTTCCAGACCGTAAAAAGAACCGTTTTGACGAACATGCACATTTTCGGCGTAACAATAAGGCAAATCCGACATCTTCAAAATTTCCCACGAAAGAAAGTCACGCATGTAAGATGTGTCATTGTACATCGCAAGAACATTAATTTCATCCGCGCGTTTATATTTTTCAGAAAATTTAAATTCATGGTCGGAATTAAATTCAAACTTATGCGGCTTTTTGGTTTGATAAGACGAACTTCCTCCGCGCAATCGACAAAAAATGTTGTCATAAAATTCATCGTTATAAAAAAATGAACAGCGGGTGCCACCACGCGTGTCTGCCGCGGCGGCATTCTGAGCAAACCAGTGATAGACAGGTACATTTGCTGAAATTGCCGGGTCATTAATAATTGTACCGAGATATTCCGTGTCAGTTGGAACGGCGAAAAGAGGATAGCGGAGAGAATTGTCGTTTATATCGGATGCTGTAATATAATACCTTACCATTTCACCGGGATTGGACGCGGATGCCGGAATATTTCCGCTGTAAATTTCATCATGTGTGTTAATCATAATTACTGTTATTTCACTTCCAAACATTACACGATAGCGAAGAATAACATTGCCAACCGGAAAAGTAGTTTCTGTAATTTTAGCCGTAACGGTGATTGTTTCGTTATCTTCCGGGACGAGCGGGTAATGTCCCGCAAAACTTATTATGGGCGGGAGATTGGGAATTCCGGAATCATTTGGGGCTCCCGGTGTTGGAGTAAAAAAATACGCGATTTGATTTGTAAAATATCCGGTTAAAAAACGCGCGTGAAGTTCAGGAAGAAACAACGCGTCAGAACTCGTTGACGGCAAGTTTAAACCATGAATCGCCAGAATATTCGTACCGTTTTCAATCGACGAAAAAGGTGGATTGTAATCAACAAAAATTGTCGATTGAGAATCATCATGAATAGCTGTTGCCTGCGAGTTCCACGTTAAATCACCCGGCGCGTTGGCGCTTACGGTTTCTTTTCCATTAATATAAGCGACAAAGCCGTCATCGTATTTCATTCTTAAAGTTAATGAATTTAACTCTGAAATATTTTCAACAAAAAACGGAATGCGAATATAACACGAAGCATTTTTACTGTACATTTCATCGTGCAAATTCAAATTAATAAGCGGTAAATAATCAGGATTGTTGTCATAACCAACTCCGGTGGAGCCGCTTATCCATGATGAATCATTAAAATTATTTTCAGTCCACATAAGCGATAAAGAATCGTTAACAGGAACGTAAGCTTTACAGGGAACGGTAGAAGTAATAAGAACTTTCTCATAAGTTTCCTCCACCGGT
>JAOZSF010000045.1 GCA_029939815.1 bacterium | reverse complement strand
TTCTCCTTTATGTTTATCGAATTGTTATTCGTTATTCGTTATTCGTTATTCGTTACCAATTATTCCGGTGCATCTGGAGCACAAATCTGAATACTTATCATCTGCACCAACATTTTCTGAATAGTTCCAGCATCTTGCGCATTTTACACCTTCAGCTTTTTTTACAATTATTTTCAAAGATTTAAGTTCTTGTCCTTGCGACCATTTCTCATTATCCGCATTTTCGTCGAGAGTTGTTTGAGAAACAATAAACAGTGAAGGCAAAGCATCTTTATATTTCTTCAGAAGCGCGGAAAGTTTTTCATCCTGCGTATTCAAAACAACCGCCGCCTCAAGTCCGGAACCAATAATTCCGTCACGGCGTTTAACTTCAAGAACTTTCAGAACTTCATCACGAACACTCCATAATAAACTGTAATCCGCCTCAAGTTCTTCATTAATATGATTTTTCTGTTCGGTGGGCAATAATGCAAGATGAACAGTTTCAGCATTTGTGCCGTCTTTTTCCGATACAGCCGTTTCACAAATATATTGCCATACTTCTTCTGCCGTAAAAGACAGAATAGGTGCAATAAGTTTTGTAATATCAACACAAATTTTTCTAAGTACGGTTTGCGCTGAACGACGTTTCAATCCCGAAGCGGCTTCAACATACAACCTGTCTTTAAGAATATCGCAGTATCTCGCGCTAAGTTCAACTGTACAGAAATCATGAATTAAATGAAAGACGCGATAAAATTTGAATTCATTATAAGCTTCTGTAACTTTCCCTCGAAGTATTTCGAGTGAATGAAGCATATATTTATCGAGCGCAAGGAGATCATCATAATCTACCGCATCGGTTTCGGGATTATAATCATGAATATTTCCCAGAAGAAATTTAAAAGTATTTCTTATTCTTCTATAAGAATCAGCAACCTGCTTCAGAAGTTCCTGAGAAATCTGCACGTCCTGCATATAGTTAACCGAGCCAAACCAGAGGCGTAAGATATCAGCTCCCATTTTATTACAGACGGATTCCGGATCTATAAAATTACCCTTTGATTTCGATTCCTTTTCGCCTGAAGCGGCAAGAGTCCAACCATTTGTAACCACATTTTTGTAAGGCGGTTCTCCACGCAATCCTGTTGCGATTAGAAGGGAGACCTGAAACCAGCCGCGATGCTGGTCTGATCCTTCAAGATACAAATCAGCCGGAACATGAAGTTGTTCCCTTCGTTCAAGAACTGCTCTGTTACTGACGCCTGAATCGAACCAGACATCAAGAATATCTGTTTCTTTTCTAAATTCGGTACAGTTACATTTTGAGCAAGTTGTTCCTTCCGGCAGTAGTTCTTCAGCTGATTTAGCGAACCAGACATCTGAAGTTTCTTTTTCGACCAGTTCAGCCAATTTATTGATAGTGTTTTTGTTAAGCAGTTCCGCTCCGCATTTTTTACAATAAAATACAGGAATAGGAACCCCCCAAAGCCGCTGCCGTGATAAACACCAGTCAGGTCTTAACTGAAGCATGCTTAAAATTCTTTGTTTACTTGCCGCCGGCAGCCAATTAACTTTTTTATCAACCGCGTTTATCGCCGTTTCCCTCATATCATGAGCGTCAACATTTATGAACCACTGTTCAGTAGCGCGAAAAATAACAGGTTTATGGCATCTCCAGCAATGCGGGTATGAGTGAGAGATATTCTCAGTAAATATGAGAATTCCTTTTTCACGCAGATTTTCAATAATAAGTTTATTACCTTTAAAGACAAAATTTCCGCTGTATTCAGGAACATCATCCGTAAAATGTCCTTTTTCATTAACAGGTGACGCGACTTCAAGTTTGTACTTTAAGCCAACCTGATAATCTTCCTGACCATGTCCGGGAGCGGTATGAACGCATCCGGTTCCTGCTTCTGTGGTAACATGTTCGCCAAGAATAACCGGAACGGTCAAATTATCATCAATCGGGTGTTTAAGCATTAATCCCTCTAATTCGATGCCTTTAACAGTTTCAGTAATTTCCGGAATATTTTTTTCGAGTTTTGAAAATAAGTTCCCGATAAGTTCTGTCGCGAGAATAATTGTTTCGCCGTCCAGCTCCACTGCGCAATAATCCAAATCCGCTTTTAAACAAACCGCGCGGTTAGCCGGCAAAGTCCAAGGAGTGGTAGTCCAAATAACCACAGAAGGATTTTTACAGTTTTCGAAAGGAAAATTTTGTTCTTTCAAAACAGGAAATTTTACGAAAACAGATGGCGATGTATGATTGTCATACTCTACTTCCGCTTCAGCAAGAGCAGTTTCGCAGGACGTGCACCAATGGATAGGTTTCATACCTTTATAAATGTATCCTTTTCCGTATAGTTCACCGAATACCCGAACGGTATCGGCTTCATAATTAGGATTCATTGTCAGATAAGGATTATTCCATTCGCCTAGAACGCCGAGTCGTTTGAATTGATTTCTTTGAATATCGACAAATTTTGCGGCGTATTTCCGCGCGCCTTTTCTGAATTCCACCTGATCCACTTCATGTTTTGATTTGCCTAGTTCTTTGAACATAGCATGTTCAATAGGCATTCCGTGGCAGTCCCAGCCCGGAATATAAGGAGCGTCAAAACCTGACATAGTTTTAAATTTAACGACAAAATCTTTAAGGATTTTGTTCATCGCGGTTCCATTATGAATTTTTCCGTTCGCGTATGGAGGCCCGTCATGCAGGATAAATTTTTCCGCGCCTTTCCTTGCTTCTCTGATTTGCGAGTAAAGTTTTTCTTCGTTCCATTTTTTCAAGCGTTCCGGCTCCTGCTTCGCCAGACCGGCTCTCATAGGGAAAGGAGAATCGGGTAAATTAAGAGTATTCTGATATTTATTAATTTCTTTTTGGCTCATAATTATGCATTTATTCTAAGTTTACAATTACTTTTTTCACTTTTTTTCCGCGCATTACTGTCATAGGAACAGACTTACCTTCTTCACACGCTTTATTTAAGGCGTAAGTAAACGTTGTATTCGAATCTACACGTTTACCTCCGATGCTGATAATAACGTCTCTTCTCTGCAAGCCGGCTTTCATAAGCGGGCTCACTCTATTAACGCGTGTAATAATCATTCCGTAATCACTATTCAATCTGAATCTTCGTTTATTATATTTATTAACTTTTTCTGTAAAAGCTCTTATTTTGCTGCTGCATTCCGAGTATGACCCGATTGTTTTTTTATAATCATCCGGAACAATCGTTTTTGCTGTGACTATAGTTGGAGTATTTGTATCTAAATTATCATCGTAAGTTTCCTGTTCCGGAGATTTTTTGGCGTCCTCAGGTTTTGACCTGCGCAATCCCGTAAGCAAAGTCAGCGGTTTCCTAGCCGTAAACATCTGTTCTCTGTATTTCCTTAATGGAAGTTTATATGTCTCACCGCTATAGTCAATATTAACAAATTCATCTTTTTGACTAATTTCTATTACCGTGGCCGGTGGCACAGTATTTGAAATTATGCCGTTAATTCCGATTCTGCATTCTTTTCTTTTTGCCTTATCTTTAAAAATGGCGTATAGTTTACCTCCGAATTTCACAATTCCGGTCAAAATAATATTACGTGTGAAAGGTGGAAGCTGCCCCGGTCTTAACCCCGGTTTGGCTCTTGCAGGCGGAATCATGCTTTCAGGTATTTGAAAAATGTTTCTTCCAAGGTCGGTTTCAACAGAAGAATAGTCAGGCATTTTCCACGGCTTCGTTCCTCTGTCAGGAAAGATAAACGATTCTACATTCATTCTCACTTTAGTTTTAACATTTCTTCTATCTCTGGTGTCCGCGCTAATGGAGAGAGTATCGAAACCAACAAGCTGTCCTGAATTTTCAATAAGATATAATGCGGCATTAAGGCTTTTCCAATCGCATTGAACATCAGAAAGGCCATATTTAAACAAGTTATAAACTCCGTTAGTCTCGATTTTTCTAAAATTCGCTCTCCCGATTGTGGAACCGTAAGTTCTGTCCACATTACTGAATTCGATTCTCAATTGGTCATCAATATTGTCCGGTATTTTCATATCGCCGATTTTATCAAGCCGGTTACTAAAGCTTTCAATCAGATTTTTATATTCGATTTCAAGAACTCTTTTCCGCCGTAGATTCACTTTTGATTCACGAAGTGCCTTCTTGTATTCGGCAACATAACGATGATCCGTATCAAGTTTTTTCTGACCGGCATCAATAACGAAAAACCATAGCAGGAATCCAACGACGATGACGCCGCCGGCGATAATTGTAATCCATTCTCTTGATGAAAGATTTTTTAAATTCATTATCGTGATTCGTTATTTTTAATGGCATCCGATTTTGGTTTGCCTTGTTTTTCAATGATTAATTTTCTCAAACCTTCGGGGAGTTTATTAATATCTTTTTCAATTGAATCCGAAGATTTTTTAAACATCATCTTAGCTTTTTCCAATTGATTAGATATCTTCATGAAATTCCCCTTGTTAAAAGGAAACGAGTTTGTTGTTGCATTAATAATCGGTAAATTATACTTAGCGGGAACCGGAGGAACACCATTCACCTGTTCAGTTTTTTTCACCGTTATAACTTTATTTGTCTTTACCGGTTCAGTTTTTTCAACAGATTTCGGAGCGGCAAGCGGCGGCTGAATATCACTCTGAGTTTCCTGAGATTCTTCATTACCGCCTATTGCGCGAAGTTTTTCAAGTAATTCTTTCCCCATACGCTCGAATTCTTCGTTGAATTTATAGTCGGGAATAACTTTACATCTCAATTTAAAAATTTTAAATTTTCCGCTTCGATCAATCTGCTCATTAAGGATTCTAACGTCATCAAACCGAATACTCGCGATTAATTTATTTTTAAAATTAATATAATCATTTCCGATTGAATAAGCGTCAACAGTAAGATAATTCTTTTTATCAACCGATAGTTTATTTACCCAGATATTTGAACTCATGCTGTTAGCCAATGTTTGCAATACACCTGACCACGAAGTTTTTCTATCCGTCAGTCCTTCCATTTTTTCAATGGCGATTCGCAGCGTTTCATTTCGTTTTTCAAGCGAATCAACTTTTGATGCTAAAGCATCAGGATTAACCCGCCTGTATTCCGCACGCAGACGCCGCCTTTCCAAATCAGTTAATAAAACTTTAACTCCGAAAATAGAAAGCAAGATCCCAACAATTACAGCCACTATAATGCCAAGTTGAATAAACCGTTTTTTTCTGACAGCGAGCTGTTGTAATTTTGTAATGTCAACCGGAAGAAGATCGACTGTCAGCTTCGCTTCATTAATCATTCTCAACGCGCCGCCAATAACCGAACTAAATATTTGGGGAATTTTTTGCGTTTTTTCAGCATTTACAAACGGCAGAGAATTAAAAATTCTTACAGGTGAGTTAAGTTTTGATTCTATGTAGTCAACAAGTCCGGGAACTGCCGATGTACCACCGCTGAGCCATATTACGCTTTGTTTGGTCGAAAGCCCTGATTTTTTTATATATCGCAACGATTTTTCGAGTTGCACAACTAACGGTTCAAATGTGTCGTTATATTCTTTACTTCCGGCAGTTATTCCGGTATTTTCCCATTCTTCACACTTGATCCGTTCGGCCTCTTCAAAAGGAAAATTAAGTTTCGTGGCTATCACATCGGTAACCACATCACCGCCAAAACCGATACTTCTCGTAAAAAGCAGTTCACCTGTTTTGGCTGATACAACGATCATTTCGGTTCTTCTTGCGCCTATATCAATTAAAACAACATCTCCGTCATCAGGATTCAGCGGATTTTTCTTGAAAGAAAAAGATAATGAATTATAAAGCGCGAAGGCGGTAACATCAATAGCTTTCTGCCGGCAGCCTTTTACATTACAAAGCTCAAGGAATTTCGGAATGACAGCCCTTCTCACCGCGGCAAGAGTAACAACAGATTTATTGCCCGCGCTTTCCAAAGCGTCAGCCGCCTTTTTAGCTTCAATAGCTTTTTCAGATGTCGGGTCTGAAACATCGGCATTTTCGTCCGGCAATGAATCAGCGTCCACTATCGGCAGAAAATCAAAGTCTATTACCGCGCGTTCAACGGAAAAAGGCAGATGTTTTTCAGCTTCAAAAGGAACGATTTGTTTAATTTGTTTAGCAACGACCGATGGAACTTCAAAACGTTTGACATTAACAAACTCTAATGGCAGCATGCTTATGAAAGAGACATTTTTTATGTTGTTTCTTTCAAGTACCGTGGACAATGCTGAAGAAACCTGGCGCGGTGTAATATCCCCGCGTGCGGAAAGATACGGAATGGGTTCCACATCTAAAATGGTAGTTTCAATGACATCTTTACGCTTATGCAGAACCGCTATTTTAACATAGCGTGAGCCAACGTCAACAGCGACAACATGCTCACTTTGTGTAAGAAACTTGCCAAGTAATTTACCTTTCTTTTTTTCTTTATCGGCCATTATCTGTATTTCAGATTTTAGATTTATGATTTATGATTTTAAATCTTCTATAAATCCATTGCATTTATTTGCTTAAATCAATATCCGCTTTAGATATCGATGTTTGTTTTTTAGCCTCAAGATTAGAACATTTGATTTTAACATCTCCATCCCTTTGCTCAACAGTATAATCGCCGCCCCATGGATCCACCGGCATATCTTCAAGATATCCCGCAGTAACAAGGTCCTGAAGTGAGGAAATAGGTTTTCCTTTGTCAAGCTGGTATGAATCCGCTTGAAGCTGGATAGACCTTATGTCGGCAGTTGCGGCAGCAATCCTTGCTTTTTCAGGATTTTTCAGGAGCCGGGGAGCAACCACAGCGCCAAGAATAGCAATAATTGTAATAACTACGAGCAGTTCGATAAGAGTAAATCCCGTAGGTTTGGTTCTTCTTTTTTCGTTTTTTGTATTCATAGTTTTATAAAGTTTTAGGGTTTTAAAGTTTAATTCATCATTCATCATTCATCATTCATCATTCATCTCTACGCTTCTTCTGTTACTCTCAGCACTTCTTCAATTGTGGTAATTCCCGCGCACGCTTTTTTCCAACCGTCTTGCTGAAGAGTGATCATCCCGTCTTTTACCGCCTGTTTTTTTATCACATAAGCCGCCGCGCGTTCGAGTGTAAGTTTTTTCACTTCTTCCGTTGTAACCATAAGTTCAAAGAGAGAAATTCGTCCTTTATAACCCGTTCCCCTGCATTCATCACAGCCAACCGGTTTGTAATAAGTCTGCTTACCTTTTTTCACTGAACCTTCCGGAAGCATTAATCGTTCAATATATTCTTCTGCATCGGTTTCGTATGCTTCTTTACAATTCGGGCACAGCACGCGCACAAGTCTTTGCGCGACAATTCCAATAACCGATGAAGTAATCAAATAAGGTTCCACGCCCATATCTATAAGACGAGTTACGGCACTTGGCGCATCATTAGTATGAAGAGTAGAGAAAACGAGGTGACCTGTAAGAGACGCCTGCACGGCGGTTTCAGCCGTTTCAAGGTCACGGATTTCCCCGACCATCACTTTATCAGGGTCCTGACGCAGGATTGAGCGTAATCCGCTTGCGAAAGTCAGCCCTACTTTTGGATTAACATGGATCTGATTAATTCCCGATATTTGATATTCTACCGGGTCTTCAATTGTAATAATTTTAACATCCTGAGTGTTAAGCAGAGAAAGTGAACTGTAAAGAGTTGTAGTTTTTCCGCTTCCTGTCGGACCGGTAATAAGAACAATTCCGTGAGCGGAATTAATAATTTCCATATACGTTTTTAACATCTCCGGCTCAAAACCGAGATCAGTCAAGTCGAGCATGAGCGCAGTTTTATCAAGCAGACGCATAACCACGTTTTCTCCCCACACAGTCGGCATAATAGAAACACGAATGTCAATTTCCCGGCTTCCAAGTTTTATCTGTATTCTGCCGTCCTGAGTTGTTCGCCGCTCGGAAATATCGAGGTCCGCCATGATTTTTATACGGGAAATAATCGCCGCGTGAAGATTCGCCGGCGGACTTGACGCTTCATGCAGCACGCCGTCAACTCTGTATCTGACAAGCAGCTGATTTTCGAAAGGTTCAACATGAATATCACTCGCGCGCATCTGCAAAGCGTTCCATATTATCAGATTTACGAGTTTAATAATCGGTGCTTCATTAGCAACATCAACCCCGTCCTGATCTTCTCTGATGTGCCCGATAATTTCGAGATCATCTTCCGTAAGGTCCTGAATAACTTTTTCTACCGATTGAGCGTCTCCGCTGTGACACTCTTCGATTTTTTTTAAGACAATTTCTTCGGGGACTTCTTCAATGATGAGTTTAGAATTTAAAATGCGTTCAACTTCATCTATTACAACAATATCATCCGAATCAGCCATTGCAATCTGAACCGTTCCGGGTTCCGGCTCGCAAATAGGGATCAGTTTATTTTCTTCGAGATACTTAAAAGGTATTCGATAGAAAAGCTGCTGGTCTATTTTAGCTTCTTCAAGATTAAATTGTTTGTTTTCCATAATCAACTTGTGCTTACTTGCTTAGTTTTATCGGTTTAATAGTTGATTTCTTCCCGGGTTGAGGTATTGTTGTTCCCCTGCCTCCCGGCGTTGTATTTGGCGGAGCAGGTGTTTTGCTTGAAGAATTTGATTTTCTTGCTTTTTTACCTACTATCATGTTAGGAATCAGCGCTCCGCTCCTAAAAAGAATAATATTATCTCCTTCCTGAATGTAAAAAGTAATTTCTACAAGTTCGGGTAATTTCTCTTTAGTATCCGAATCCCACGAATCGTCATAATCATTATCGTCGTAATACCTGAAGGAAATCCCAACAATATTTTGAGATAATTCAACTACATAGGCATCCTTAAAATCTTCATCTTCAAGATCCGTTACCCATTTTTCTAAAACCGCCGCGTCAGACTTTTTCGTGTCTTTATCTACTACATATTTTACACGCGCGAGGCCGGCATGCCAGCGGCCGTCAATAAATGTCGGTTTTGTCGAAGTTGCAAATTCAAGTTCATCTTCTCCAACCGTCTTCCCGCCAACCGAGCTTCCGGAATGTGATTTACCGACAAATTCATAATAATCATTAGTTCCGTACTTAAGGTTTTCTATCGACTGAATAATATCCTGCATTGCCAAGCGCGCACTGTGAAATATTTGCGCTCTTTGTGAGCCGAAACTGCACACTTTGCTTCCCGCGCTGAATGCCGAATAAACAATTGTCATCACAAGAGCGACAATTATCATCGAAACTAATACTTCAAGAATAGTAAAGCCACTTGAAGTTTCACGTTTATTTACGAGTAAACTCATATTATTCAGTAATTACTTAATAGTTGCATATTATACCAAAAAGCGCAAAAATATGAAAACGGTATTATTTTTAGAAAAAATTATAACTTTTTTTAGAGTGAGATCAGCAATTTTTATGCCATGATGGAAGAAATTATGAATGGTAAACTATGAATTATGAATTAAGGAGGAATTTGCTATTGCAAATTTTAAAAATATAAAATGATTAAATATGATTTTTATAACGCCAAAAACGCTATTTTGAATTTTGAGTCTTTGGCAGCAATGAAATAATGTGCGCTTGCCGCACAGTCATAATTTACGACAGAATAATTAAGAAAAAACGATTTATTTATTTATTATTTCGGATGATTGGTATTTTCTTAGAAATTAGGTCAATTAGAAATTAGAAATTTACATTCGTTTTTAATTAGCGGCAAAATAATTGAATAAATTTCTCCGTGGTCTATGTGACTTCTGTGGTAAAAATTAAAAATTCAAATTAATAATCAATTCCCGCTTC
>JAOZSF010000417.1 GCA_029939815.1 bacterium | reverse complement strand
ACACTATTCACTATCGCGAACTTCATGTCCACGGAGCAAACAGTTCTGTTCATCGTGATTATATTGAAGCGAGAAATTATATTGAGTCAGGGAAAATTAATGCTGATGCTCTCGTTACTCATAAGTTTAGTTTGGAAGATTTTAATGAAGCGGTAGAAGTACAGGGCAACCCGGCTTTTGGAGCTATGAAAGTAGTAATACTTCCAAGTGAAAATTTACAATTGTAAGAATAGACATATTTTAAGTCCAAAAAACAAAAAATGAAGAAAAATCTGTCTTATTCAGACATTCTTTTTTTGTACATATTATGATATTATTATGTTAGTTGTTTTGTTGGTTAAGAAGTGTTGGAGCCTTTTTTTCTCCTTTGTTGGTTGGCTCCGGCACTTCGCTTTTTTTAAGTCGAAAACCTTATTGTTGAATAGCCCCACGTTTTAACGTGGGGCTATTAATATTTTGCCAATTTAGGGCAAGTTTTCATTGCTTTTGGCAAAAAAGTTTCGAAAAAGTTTATTTATTCGACAAGAATTGTCTATTACAAACGATATTTTTTATTGAATGAAACTTTATTTTTATAACTTTCAGCTAAAACTTGTCCCTAACGGGACTAAGGACTTTCCAAATAAATTTAAAAAGCAGGTCAATTATTGAAATTTGGTGCCATCTACACTTCGCGTGGATCAAGATTTCTGAAGTTTCGCTTGGAATTCGATTGCTATCGCAACCGTTGCATTAAATGCCTCGCAGGTTCAGTTAAATTTTTGAGCGAGTCTTTATTAATGCACTCCAAAATATTTGCACTTACAAACGCTTGCCCTTTATGAAATTCTGACATTTTATTTTGTAAAATATTCCGGTTATAGCATAATTGTATAAATAGACATATTATTGCCGTTAAACCGGAAAATTACTAAAAAAAATGTCCTGTACAGACATTCTATTTATGAATTTCATTTGATATAATTCAATATTTAAATAACTTATAATTATTTTTAAAAAGAATATACCAAAACTAACCAACAAACAAAGAGAGACCAAAAATGAAAAAATTATTTACAATTATCGTGATTGCGGCAATTGCAAGTTTGCCATGTATGGCAAACTTTTTTGATGGTGGCGCCGGTGTAGGAGACCCATCTTGGAGCACTGCAGCGAACTGGGATGATGATACTGTTCCAACGAGCACTAGCGGTGATGCTCAAGCAATCAATGTTCCGGGCTATGGCGTTGTGGTTAACAATGCCGGTGCACAAGCTCAGGCTGTTAACGTTGGCACATGGAGCTGGGCGGGAACATTGACTATTGCTTCTGCCGGAACACTCAATATTGTGGGTAATCTCTTGATTGCAAATGACGTTGGTGAGATTGGAGATGTAATAAACCATGGTCAGCTTACCTCATTAGCAACGTATATGCAAGCCGGAATAGGCAGTTTGGAAAACAATGGAACGTTTACCTCGGGTCTTCTAATTCTTGGCAACTTGGCTGATAGTATCAGTATGGTGTCGAACACCGGCGACATGAACATCAATGGTTGGTTGTACCTTTCACTTTTGGGTCAGGACTCTGTTTTCAACATGAATGGTGGAACCTTGGATATTACCGGCAAGCTTGAAATGCCGCAAGACGGAATTGGTCATCTTAATTTGCACGGCGGCACCATAAACACCGCTGAGTTAGGAATCAATGGAAATGGAGGTTACACAATTGAGGTTACTTTTAGCGAACTGATTGCTATCGGTGACCATACAGGCGGTCTGGATTTTATGATTGGTGCAGGTCTCATTACATCTACTGCGGGTCGCACGCCTGAATCATACTATGATATTGATAATGACGAAACGACCTTAAGCTCAACTCCCGAACCTGCAGCTTTCGGATTGCTTGCAATTCTTGGTTTAGCATTTTTGCGCAGAAAGTAAGCCGCGCTTTTCAGCGCGGATCGTGTTTTGCACGAAAGTAATCGGTAATCGGTTATTTAAAATTCAAACCCTCAATCTTTCTTCTTTATTGATTGTAAGAATAGACATATTTTACGCTAAAAAGAGAAAGAGCGAAGAAAAATCTGTCTTATTTAGACATTCCTATTTTAAGGTAATTATGATATTATTGTTTTGTTGGTAAAGAAGTGCTGGAGCCTTTTTTCTCCTTTGGTTGGGCGACTCCGGCACTTCGCTTTTTTACAATTAATTCTATTCGATTAGATTTACCCACTCGTTTTTACGAAAAACCTTATTTATTTTATTACGAAGGAGAAATTATGATTTTTGAAAAAAAAGAAATTGTTACACGTTACGAAAATAATCCCATTATAACTATTGAAGACCTCCCGTGCAGAAGCAATGCGGTCTTTAATTCAAGCTGCATAAAACAGGACGGGAAATATATTATGATGCTGCGAGTTGAAGATGTTGACGGCGCTCAACATTTCAGAATGGCATATAGTAACGATGGAATGAACTTCGATATTTCCAAAGACCCGGTAAATATTCCGGAAAATTCCGAAGAAGAAATGACACGGTTCGAGCTTTTGAGATACGATCCGAGAATCACTCCGCTGGATGGAAAATTTTATATTACTTACGCAGCGCATGGAACTATGGGCGTTCGCGT
>JAOZSF010000044.1:4457-9860 GCA_029939815.1 bacterium | reverse complement strand
ATGTATAATATTAACCGGTTACGAAATTTTTTGTAAAATTATTTGAAAAAATTTATTATGTGGTTGATGTTTTTAACATCGAATTTTCCGCGGTCAATCCGCGGTCAAAGACCGCGCCCGCAAATTCACCTTCCAAGCCTTGTATCCGGCATATTGGTAATAGTCATCGGAAGTGGGTTTTAAGGATCGACTAAGCATCAAGTTCTATATGTGACCGCTTCGTTTAAAAATGCTTCAATATTTTCTATAGGTGTACCGGCGATAATTCCGTTGCCTGCTGCCAAACACATTCCACCGTCGGGTCGATTAAAATTATCAATTAGAAATCTTACTTCTTCGCGTACACCTTTTTCATCGGCTTCCTGAATTGTGTGTTGAACATCGAAACCGACAAGAAAAGATAATTTATCACCGAATTCTTTTGCGATTTTGATTTCATCCATTGTTCCTTTTTGCACAGGATGAAAAATGGTCACATCCGTTTCGACAAGATCGGACATAATTTCAGTATTGTTTCCGCAACTGTGCAGCCACCAGTGAATATTTTTCTTTTTTAAAAAACTTCCGATTTTTTTGTAATAGGGCTTGATGAATTCCCGGAAAATGTCCGGTGACATCATTAGTGATGTCTGATGTCCCAAATCATCGCTCGTCCAAAAACCGTCCGGATGTATTTCTTTTTCGGCAAAGTCAAGATATTTCAGAAAATGTTCAAGTAAAGCGGAATGAAGTTTGTGTACATTCTCCGGTTCGGTGTAATAATCAACCATAAGATTTTCCATTCCGCGCAAGTCCCACGGCCGTTCAAAAAAGAGTCTCCACCATCCAAAAAGAAGGTATTGGTCATTCTGTTTGAACTTTTCAGCTTTTTCAATTGTGAGTTCCATCTGCGGGTCGGATTCCGGCGAAGGCAGTTTTTCAATAAATTCGTCAAGTTTTGCCCAGTCATCAATCACGATTCTTGAATCGTGAGCCGCGTTTTTATTCCATGACCATGATAAATTCATAGTTTCCGCGTTAACCGGTTTAATCATAATTTGTGCGGCGTCTTCAGGATATTTATCGAACCGGTTAAGTTTATCGCCGTACTGTCCGGCAAGACCTTCGCCCCAGTCTTTAGCGTGGATTAGTGGAACACGCGGTGCGGCGGACTTTCTTTCGACCACATCGGCTACTTGTTTACGTGTAAGAGGTTGGAATATATTTTTCATGTAAGTATTATATCAAAAGTAATAAAATGTATGTTTTTAAATTATCCTGTGAACTGTTGATTGACAATAAATATTGAAATTGATAGAATTACTTAATATAAATAAGTATATAAACTTTTTTAACAATAAACAATGATATAAAATGAATACTCAAACTGATCTACCTAAAGAAATGCTCGCATGGCAGTTATTTGGCGCCGGTATGGAAGCTTTCGGCGAAAATGAAAAACCAAGCGTTATTCCTGTTCCGTTGTATTCTGATGACGAACTTCTTATGAAAGTGGAAGCTATCGGCCTATGCTTTTCAGACGTTAAACTCATTCGTGCCGGAGAAGAGCATCCGCGTGTGATTGTTGACGATCTTAAAAAGGAACCTGTTATTCCCGGTCATGAAGCCGTCCTTTCAATTGTCGGAGTTGGCAAAAATCTTGAAGATAAATTTAAACTCGGAGAAAGATTTATTATTCAGGCAGATATTTTCTTCCATGGAAAAGGTCTCGCTTACGGTTATGCGATAAACGGCGGAATGGCGCAGTACAGTGTTATGACCGAACCTATTCTTAACGGAGATGACGGCTGTTATCTTTTGAAAATTACAGATAATCTAACCGTGTCGGAAGCTGCGCTTATCGAGCCCTGGACTTGTGTTATTGCCGCTTACAGAATTATTTTCAGAACTGAGATTAAAAATAGTGGATTGATGAGAGTTGTCGGTGCCGGTAGTCCGTCTGATGAAGTAATCGCGAATCTTTTCAGTAAAAATACTGTTCCTGCAAAAATTATAACTTCAAATATTGACAGGAGATTAAAAGAGGAAATTGAATTACTTGCGAAAGAGTATAACTTTGAAGTTGAAAATGATGATAATTGCAGTGAAGCGGCTGATGATTTAATTGTTGTCGGAAATCATCCTGTTGAAAAAATTGAGGCTTTATCAAGACAACTGAAAATGAACGGCGTGTTCTGCCTCGCAGGGGATTATGATGACCTTGAAGCTGATATCGATGTCGGCAGTATTCATTATAAAGCCTGGAGGTATGTCGGCACAAAATCAAACGATGTTGCTGAAGCATACAAAAATAATACAAGGAAAACAATTAAAAAAGACGGAAGCGTGTGGTTGCCGGGCGGTGCCGGTGCGATGGGACAAATGCATACACAGCTCGCCCTTGAAATGGATGATGGTCCTAAAAAAGTTGTTGTTACCGATATGGATGATAACAGATTAGAAAAACTGAAAGATCATCTTCAAGGTAAAGCCGATGCTAAAGGAATTGAATTCATTACACTAAATCCGAAAAGTTTTGAAAATGAAGATGCTTTTAACGCTAAACTTTGTGAATTAAGTGACGGCGGATTTGATGACATAGTTATGCTTGTTCCTGTTCCTGCTGTTCTTGCGGGAGCGGCAAAAATGCTTGGCGAAGGCGGTTTGATGAATATCTTCGCGGGAATTCCTGCAGGGAAAAGCGCAACAGTTAATATTGGGAAAATCGTTTCGCAGGGACAAAGATTCATTGGGTCAAGCGGATCAAGTATGGACGATATCCGTCATACGCTTGAGCTTACAGAAACCGGAAAATTAGCGCCTGTTTATGCTCTCGCTGCAATCGGCGGAATGAACTCGCTTAAAGAAGGAATGCAAGCGTTGATCGATGCTAAATTCGCGGGGAAAACAGTTGTCTATCCGCATGCGGTCGATCTTCCGTTAACTGCGGTTGTGGATGTTGATTCGGTTTGCGAGGGAGCTGCCGCTACACTTGAGAACGGCGAAATTCTCACAAAAGAAACAGAAAAGATGATTCGTGATAAATGGGAGAGTTAAAAAATTTACTCTGTTTAGGGCTTGCTCGACAAGGGTATTTGACTTCGGCCGCTAAATTAAATCCCCTCTTGAGAGGGGTGTCCTTTAGGGCGGGGTGTGTTATTTGTTACCCCATAAAGCTTAAATGTAAAAAACATTAATTTTCATGTTTAAAACTCTTTTTTCGATTATCGGCGGCGGGCAACACACCCCGTCAGCTCCGCTGCCACCCCTCTCAAGAGGGGACTTTACCTTTTCGAGTAAGCCAATTTAAACAATGAACAAATACACAAAAGAAGAAATGTCTAAAATTGGTGTATTGGACATTGGATTATGACCATGCGAAATACGCATGTTATTTCATTAGGGGATTTATTTAGAGCAATTAGAAATTTATTATGTCTTTAATATCCATAATTCTGCCCCTCTATAACGGTGGGGAATTCATTGAAAAAACTCTGCTGTCTGTCGGTCAGCAGAGTTTTAATAATGCGGAATTGATTATTGTTGATGACGGCAGCACGGATAGTTCAGCAGAAATAATAAAAAAAATCAGTTCTAAATCTTCCTGCTCAATTTTAAAAAATCTGAAAATTGTTACACAAAAAAACGGTGGCGTTGCTTCAGCACGAAATCACGGAATTAATGAGGCAAAAGGGGAATGGCTTTCTTTTATTGATCAGGATGACATCTGGCTTCCTGAAAAGCTGGAAAGACAGGTTGAGGTATTAAAAGGAACAAACGCGTCTTTCTGCTATACAGCTTTTTCAAGATTTTATGCTGACGGCAGAGAAGTGGTCAAGAAAAACGGTTCGGATGACAGGAATAAATCTTTACGATTGCTTATTTCGGGAAAATTGTTTATTCCTCCGTCAACTGTTCTTGTCAAAAAAGAAACTGCTAAAGTTGAAGGCGGCTTTAATTCCGATTTCATTCCAAGTGATGAATGGGATTTTTTTCTTAGAATCCTGGAAAAATACGATGCCGTTTATTGTCCGGAAGTTCTGGTTAAATTCCGTTCTCATCCGACCTCAACAGCCAAAACACAGAAAAGAAAAATTTTTGAAGCACAGTTGAAAGTTATTGACCGGCACACCGTGATTGCCAAAGAAGCAGGTTTTAATAAGGAATTAAAAAAGCGGAAAGCTAATGTTTTGTGGCATCTCGGTAAAGAGTATGAAGCAGATAACGATAAAAAAGCAGCACGTGATTTTTACATAGAAGCTATCAAAAATAATCCTGTAAGAATAAAATTATTCTCCTCGCTCATCCGCTGTCTTATAAAATAAAAAACATGAAAAAAATTCTCGTTATATTTTTATTTGCAATAGCGATATTTGCAGATGAACAGCCTGTAAAACTTGCCGCGAGAACTGTTGTAAGGGAAGGGAAACTTGATTTTGGTGTCCGTAACAACACTCGCAGCAATATTTCCGGGGTTATAAAATTCGCGAACGCGGATGGTGTTGAAATATTAGTGAATGGTTTTGGATTTGACCTTGCTCCTGAGAAAACAATATATAAATCTATTCCGATAAAAAATGCGACAAAAGATGTACCGTCCTTAACATGTGATGTTATTGTTTTTAATAAAGAAAAATCAAAACTATATGAAAATATAGTTAAATGTAAAAGCGGGGCTATGTTTCGGGATGCCGGAGTCGGCGGGATAACGGCTGTACAGTTAAAGCCGGTAAGGATCAAAATCCTGCGCGGAAAGGGGTTGGAAAAAAACTTCCTGTCTTTTTATCTTCAGAACAAACTTCTAATTAGAAATTTGTTCTGTCAACTCGGCAATTTTCAAATCAAATGGCAAAAAATTGATACCAAGAATGAATTTGAATTGATAGGGAAAGCTTTTGATAATTATATTTTTGCTGAAAGTAATGTGGTTGCAGATGTGAAATTATCAATAAAGCAGAATAATCGTGGTGACTGCATGATTGTTTTTTCTTATACTCTGTTAAAACAATTGCCTGATGATTCAAGAAATCCATATATCGATTTGAACATTCCGCGCCGTACTGCTGAAAATGACTTGGTAACTTTAAAATATGATAACGGAAAAATTAGACTTGCTTTTCTCGATGATATCTCTGCCCCGGATTTAGTTAAAGAAAATAAAAATATCAACGAACTCTCCGTGATTACTAAAAATGACTGGATGACCTTTTATCTTGACAGCTCTTACTTAAATGTGTGGAATATTTTACCTAAAACAACACCAGATAAGCAGGCGGGTTTAATTCGTTTGAGAATAAGAAGCCGAACAGAGTGGAAACCGCCTTTTTTAGCTACCCGTTCGGGAACGATTCAATTTTTTATTCATTTTCCTGTGGGGGCAAGATAAAATATAAGATTTTTACCCACGGACCACACAGACCACAC
>JAOZSF010000044.1:0-4357 GCA_029939815.1 bacterium | reverse complement strand
CTGTGGGGGCAAGATAAAATATAAGATTTTTACCCACGGACCACACAGACCACACGGAAAGAAGAAAAATTTTATTGATGAAGGTTTTACATTCTGTCGATTATGTCTCTCTTGCCAAGAATCCCATCCTTACCAAGGTGGAACAAAGTGCCGGGGTGGTTCTTTTATTAACAAGAATTTCGTGTCAAAGTTACGAATTCTTAATTTTCTGAATCAGTTCTGTAGTTGATAATCCGCCAATTCTCGGTACGAGATAAATTTTTCCACCGTATTTTTTAACAGTTTCCGCTTCGATGCAGTCCTCGCCGTATTCTACTCCGTTAGCGTGGAAGTCGGGTTTTACTGCTTCGACGAACGGCATAGGCACGGTTTCATCGAAAATATAGACATAATCTACAATTTCAAGTGCGGCAATAATCTGTGAACGCTCCTTTTCCGGCACTATTGGCCGGTCTTCGCTTTTGTATTTTTTGATTGAGGAGTCGGAATTTAAGCCCACAACAAGAATATCACCCTGTTTTTTAGCGTACTCAAGAAAGAGAAGATGGCCGCAATGGAAGAGGTCGAAACTTCCGTTACAGGTCACAATTTTTTTGCCTTTAAGGCGTTCTGAGTTACACGCACTAATTAGCTGCTCTTTATCCAGTATTTTTTCGCGAAAGTTTTTCATTTGTATAATTAATTTCAGGTTAGAAAATATTACATATATATAATATCAAAAACAGGCAAAAAAAACCGCCTCATTTTTAGACTGGTCCTAAATTATTTTTAACTACTTTGAATCAGTTATAGATTTTGATATAATATTATAACTATTAAATAGTTGTTTCTTAAAAAACTACTTAATTGTAATGGGTTTGCCGGTCAAATCCGAAAAAAAATACAAAAATTATGAAAAATTTTGATAAAATTATCTTTATCCTTTTACTGATACTTCTGACAGGATGCGGACGTGTGGAAAACACGTCAACCAATCTTGTTCAACAGGGCGTTAAATGCGTTGAGGCGGGGCAGTATGATAAAGCAATTGAATTATACAAAAAAGCGATAGAGCTTCAGCCAGAATCCGACGGCGCTTATTTGCAGTTGGCGTTATTATATGACGAATATCTTGGAGAGAAGACTAATGCAATAAGTGCGTACAGACAATATCTGAAAATTTCCGGAAATGAAATTAATAAAGAAAAAGTCAGGAAATGGATTAAAGATGCAACTATAGATATTAATAATCCCAAAACACAGTTTTCAGTCGGTAATGCTGCAGCACAAAATAATAATGATTCTGTTCTGCGTGAAAAACAGTTTGACGCGGTAAGACGTCAGTTGATTGACAAATATGAATCGAAAATAGATGTTTTAAAAGATGAATTGTTTAATGTAAAAAATCAGTGCGCTAAATTATCAAATGAGAATATTGCGCTCCGTTCAGATGAAAAAAATAGTCAAATCGCGGGAATGCTTAACACAATCGCTTCTAACGAAATATTTATCGCTACTTTGCAAACTCAAATAGAAGCAGATAAACGGGAAGCTTATGCGGCATTGCAGGCACAAAAGACGTTGCAGTCGATAATAACTAATTTGCAGGCCTCTTTAAGTTTGGTGTCAGGTAATAAATACAATGTTGACAGCCTGATAAAAAGCAACGCGTTTTTACTGACCCGAACCGGAGAACTGCAAAATGAACTTAAAGACATAAAACAGGAAAAAACTCTTCTCCGGATGCAGGTTGCGGAACTGAAAAAGAAATACGCGCGTAAATATGCAAATAACGGGAACAAACCAACTGTTGAACTGACACCCGAGTTATTACAAGCATTTGAGGATGCTAAAAAAGAACTGTTTGAGTTAAAACGAAGAGAAAGATTTAACCGTCAGGAACGTGAAAAATTTATTAAAACAATTAGCGTTTTGCGTAAGCAACTGGCAAACAACAATAGTAATTTAAAAAATGCTCAGAAAAATCTTGAGAAAAATACAGAGGTGATCTCAGAAGTTAAACAACTTAAAAATGAACTCGACAGAGAACGTGCGTCACTGAAATATCGTGAAAAGCAATTGTTTGACCGAACACTGCAGCTAAAAAAAATGCAGCAGAGTTATTCAAATTTGAAAAGACAATATGTAGCTGAACTGCAAAAACAGGTAAAAAGTAATTCTTCCGTAACTGATACGAGGAAAAATATTACCGGTAATGAATCCGCCGCGATCAAAGGCGGCAGAACATATACAGTTGTGAGCGGGGATTCATTATCAAAAATAGCGAGGAAAGTTTACGGTGATGAGAAGAAATATAAAATTATTTATCAGGCAAACAGAAAAACCCTTAAAAAGGCAAATAAATTGAAAGTAGGACAGGTTTTGATAATTCCATAATTATAATTTTAATGAAAATGAAAAAAATATTAATATATTTCTTTACCGCGTTAATCGCATTGCCATCATTTGCGGCGGAACAAAGAAATCCGGATGATATTTTCCCGCTGCTTGATCTAATGGCAACTTCAATCGCAATAGTCGAAAGCGATTATGTTGATGATGTAAATGTTACAAATATCATTTACGGAGCTCTTCACGGTATGCTTAAATCACTCGACCCGCACAGTGAATTTATGGAGCCGGCAGAGGCGAATGAATTGAAAATAGATACAGCAGGCGAATTCGGAGGAATAGGAATTGAAATAGGTATGCGTGACAGTTACCCACTTGTCATTGCGCCGATTGAAGACACACCCGCGTTTGAGGCAGGGCTCCTCCCCAAAGACAAAATCATAAAAATTGAAGGAGATTCCGCGCGAAATTTGACCCTTACGAAAATTATAAAAAAATTACGGGGCGAGCCGGGAACGGAAGTTAAAATAACTATTCAGCGTGAACGTAACGGCATGCGTGAAATAAAAGACGTTGAACTGACAAGAGCAATCATAAAAACAAAAAAGATTCGAGATGTTGTAATGCTTGATATTACAAACGGAATTGGATATATCAGAATGATCGGTTTCGATAAACCATCTCCCGTTGATTTGAGAAACGGGATTGAATCGCTTGTAACGCAGGGGATGGTATCTCTTATTTTTGACCTTAGGAATAACGGGGGAGGATTGCTGAAATCCGCTATCGATATCTCTGAAATGTTCCTTTCGCCGGATCAGATTATTGTTTCAACTAAAGGAAGGATTCCGGGACAGGATCATGTTTACAGAGCGAAATCTTCAAAGAAAAATTACGAAATGCCTCTCGTGATCCTCGTAAATGGTTCTTCGGCAAGCGCGTCGGAAATCGTTACGGGAGCAATAAAAGACCATAAAAGAGGAGTGATTGTTGGTTCTAAAACTTACGGCAAAGGATCGGTTCAGTCTGTCCTGCCTATCGGAAACGGTAAATGCAGCCTGCGACTGACTACAGCAAAATATTACACACCATCCGGTGTTTGTATTCACGGCACAGGTATTTATCCGAACGTTGAAGTGGAAATTTCGCTCGAAGATGAAATAAGACTGATTCAGAAACATTCAAGAGCTTTTAAAAATATGGATTTGGATAACGCTACCGAAAAAGAAAAAAAAGAATACGAAAAAATAAAAAAAGTGGAGGATGTTCAACTCGATCGCGCGATGGATTTATTAAAAGCCATGCGTTTCATTTCAGGGGATAAGTTTATTTCTCTTTTTGAATCTAAGCCGGCTGTTATCGCACCAAAAGAGAAAAAAGTTAAAACAGCTGATTTTGAAACTAATAAATTTTCTAAATAATAAATTAGAGGTGTATCATTATGTATAAAATTATTACCGTTTGCTCAGTTCTTGTCGTAATGCTTTCAGCATGCCAGGCACCTTTTAATGAAAGGGTAACAAAAGCGCAGGATGAAATCGCAGCTTCATTCAGCAGAATAGGATATGGTCCGGCAGATGTTGTTACAGTAAAATCCGTTCCACAGCAAATGCAGGGGAAAAAATGGAATGAACGGCAGGTCGCTTTTAGTGACCATTGTGACCGGGAATGGGACATGCTCCACCAGTTTTTTGCTTATGACGCGAAATATGATTTCGATTATGATTTAAGAGTGGGGGAAAGTTCTACGGATATCGAGTCGATAAGATGGTTTGAGTTTAAACTCGATACGTATTACCCGATTTGCCGGGTCGCTTTTATCAGGAAAGGAAGGCACGGAGTTATTCCGCGAAAGGAAAGAAAATTAGAACTGAAGGATAATGTTATCAGAGTCGATGGACAACTTTAATAGTAACATAAGCTTCCTGCTTATGAATTAAGAGCTGGAGCCCAGGTCCGCAAAGCGCCCCGAGTATTTGGTCTTTGACCTTGGATGATTCGGAAAAACAGTCTGCGGTCATAGACC
>JAOZSF010000416.1 GCA_029939815.1 bacterium | reverse complement strand
GCACCCCTCCTTATCAAGGCGGGGAGTTTAATGGACACGATGGACACGATGGACACGATGGACAGACTGGACTTGATAGACATAAAGGTTTAAGGTTTAAGGTTAATGGGTTCGCATAGCGCCCGGCGTATGCCGGGTAAGGTTTATGGTTTATGGTTAATCGTTAATAGTTATTCGTTAATCGGTGTTCAAATTGTGCCGCACTAGGAAGTGCGGCTTACTTCGTTAATCGGAGTAAATTCATCCCGAGCGCTAACGCCTCAGGATGAATTTCGTATTTAATACTAAATTGAAATCTATGATTTCAATTTCCTCTTACTTAATAAATGATAAATGATAAATAATAAATAATAAATAGAAACCGCTTCCGGTATTACTTCAACTTCAACAAAATCATCATCACCGAATCCGCCGGAATCTGCTACACTAAATACAGCGGTGTATATTCCTTCTATTGTGTAACTGTGAACAATATTTGTCAGTTCGAATCCGCCGTTAGTTATGATAGTTTCATCACCGAAATTCCATTGTAGATTTGTAATTGCGTTGTCGCCTGCAAAAACATTTCCGAGGAAAGTTACTTCTGTTTCCGTTACCACGGAAGTAGCAGCAGCGGGGGAAGTAATTTCAGCTTCCGGTGTAACAATAATATAGGCTGAATCATCATTTGACCAATCGGAAATTCCAAACTCATTTGTCGAGCGGATTTTGTAAGAATAAGTTTTTCCCTGGTCAACATTTACATCGGTATAAAATTTCACTCCACCGGCAAAAGATTTGTAATTTTCAAAATTGCCTGAATCTATTTTGCGCTGAAGTTCCAAAACTCTCTCAACAAGCGAAGAATCTTCCCAGGCAATATAAACAGAATTATTTTCAACAACAACAGCCGTTAAATTAGTAGGAGCAACTGGATTTGCACCAAACACATTTACAGGAAAATTAGTTTCTGAAGAGTATCCGGCGTTATCGGTAACAGTTAAAGTGATAGTAAAAGTTCCGAGGGTTTTGTAAGTATAAGTTGCGTTAGTCAAATCCGCGCCGTTTTGAACTGAGCCAGAATAACCGTCCCCGAAATTCCATTGATAATTTGCAATAGTTCCGTCGGAATCTATTCCTGTTCCGTAAGCAGTAACATCCAGGTTCGGGCTTCCAGAATCTGGCGAAACAGAATCAATAATCGCAATCGGCAAGCTATTTGTAGTAGGCAAAAGCAAAGTGGTTTCTACCCATGGCGAATCCCCGTATTCGTTAGTTGCTTTAATTCTCCAGGAATATTTCACGTCATCTTTCAAGCCGTTATCATCGAACAAAACAGAATCAGCTGGAAGATCAGTATCAAACAACCAGCTTTCAATTTTAACGAATCTGAAAGCGTCTGCGAAACCGTATTTAAGTCTCATAGAGCTGCAAAGAACTTTGAGATAAGATCCATTATCAAAGACGAATTGTCCCATAGAGTTCCATTGTCCGCCATTAATTTGCTGATTAACATAAGCTCTGATATCAGTATCTATAGTATAAATATATATTTTCGCAGCTGTTCCGGCATCGCTTCTTGCCGGGTGCCATTCAAAAAGTTCATAAAGCCCAGCAACCTGTAATTGCGGATAATAACTAACTTCTCTTTTTTGTTTTTCGTAATATTTTGCTCTGAAATAATTTTCGCCATAGTAATCTCCTATGGTTCTTGTTTCCCAGTCACCATCAACAACAACTTTTTCCGTGTCAGTATTATCAACAATCACATCAATATAATCATCAACATCCATTCGCTCAATCACAAAACCAGATTCATCAGAAGAATTGTCTGTCCAGGTAAGTTGAACATCTGTTGCCGAAGTAGTTACAGCATTAAAGTTTGATGGAGGATTTGGAACAGGATTTAAAGAGTTTACCGCAGCGCTGTCGGAAGAAGTTTGTCCCGCGTTATCGGTAACAGTAAGTTTAACAACATAAGCTCCAATAGTAGAAAAAGTATGCTGAACAGAAGTTAAAGTTGCACCATTAGTTATCGGAGAGCCATCCCCAAAATCATAAGAATAATTTACAATTGCGCTTTCCGGATCGGTAGAACCTGCATCGCTGACAGTAACAGTAACGGGATTTTTTCCTGAAGCTGGCGAGACGGAAATTTTAGCGATTGGAGAATAATTAGTATCCCATTCGTAACATCCGATATCAACAATTTCGTTAAATACACGCGGTTTGTTGTCAAGATCAACCTGATTTTCTACCGGAACAACAACCAAATCCTGATATTCAATAATTTCCAAAACGCCAAGAGCGGCATAAGACTCGCTCCAAACAGTTTCTATGATTATGACAATTACGCCATTAGTATCCGGTTTAACTTTAGAGATAATCCCACGCGAATTCACATTATTTTTTACGCCTGGAATCCCACAATTTATTCCATTAATATAATATCTGTAATTATAATTATCATTTGCCGAAGCAAAGAAATTAAAATCATAAATATTAGTCGGCACAAGCCCGGAAATTTTTATCCCAGGTAAGTTAGTTATATCAATAAGCAGACAATCGCGTTGCGCGGTTTCAGGATAATAATAATTAGAAACTATTCCGCTTGAATTTTGCAAATCATAAGCTTTTA
>JAOZSF010000415.1 GCA_029939815.1 bacterium | reverse complement strand
AAAACACTTTTTAAGGGTCGATTAATTACTTAAATCTATTATATTTTTTTTAAAAGTTTCGTAATCGCAAGCCATTCTCTCATAATTCTCTTCTTTCTCCATCGCCTCTTTCATCGATTCGGGTAATGGCGGATCGATGTTTATTGCTTCACGAATTACTTCCGGGAATTTTGCCGGGTCGGCTGTTTCAACACAAACAACAGGTGTTGAATCAGATGTTTCGGTAATGTAATTTTCCATTGCTTTCAATCCTACCGCGCCATGCGGTTCAACGATCACGCCATATTTTTCATATATTGATTTAATTTCATGTTTAGTTTCTTCATCTGTAACTGAATAGCAATTCATATCGCGGTGTATTTTTTCCATATCGGGCATTTTTTTAATATTGCCTTTTTCGTCCATAATTCCGTCATACAAGGCGATAAGACGGGAAAGATTACTTGGATGTCCGACGTTCATCGCATTAGAAATACAATTTTTGGATGGTTCAATTTTTTCATAGAGCTGTGTTTTGAAAAAGTTTGCGACTTCATCGTTTTCATTAACAGCAACAATGAATTTTTTAATAGGCACGCCCATTTTTTTTGCGATAAGCCCGCCCATTAAATTACCGAAATTGCCTGATGGAATACAAATGTTAATTTCTTTATCAAGTTTTAAATACGCATAAACATAATAAACGATCTGCGGCATTAATCGCGCGAAATTAATCGAATTAGCCGAACTCAAGTTTAAATCGGCAAGATCTGAATCAACAAACGCGTCTTTCACAAGCGCCTGGCAGTCATCGAATTTGCCGTCAATAGCAACTACGGAAATATTATCACCGAGAGTTGTCATTAGTTTTCTCTGCCGGTCAGTAACCTCTTTTTCCGGGAAAAGAACTATTAGTTTTATGCTTTCACAGCCATGAAACGCATTGGCGACCGCGCTGCCTGTATCGCCGGAAGTAGCTGTAAGGATGAGTAATTTTTTATTTTCCTGTTCGAGAAAAAGTTCCATTAATCGTGCCATTGCTCTTGCGGCGAAATCTTTAAAAGCAGCTGTTGGCCCTTTATCTAAGCGTAAGATGAAGAAATTGTCGGTAATTTTTTCTATTGGCACGGGAAAATCATAAGCTTCGTTGCAGATTTTTTTTAATTCATTATCAGAAACAAATCCATCGAGAAACTTTTTTAGTATCGTGAAAGCTATTTCGGGATAATCAGCATTTTTTAGCGCGACAAATTCATTGTTAGATAAAGTAGGGATATGATCGGGCATGTAAAGCCCTTTATCTTCGGCTAATCCTTTAAGGACAGCTTCTTTAACATTCACATTTTCCGCTATTAAATTAGTGCTGTAAAATTTTATTTCTTGCATATTTAGATTTATTGTTATAATTACTTAATTATTGTATTGAAAAGAAGAGAGTTTTTCAAGCATTGAAAGTTAAAAACCTAACCACATAAGACACATAAGCGCATTTAATAAATGTGCACTTGACATAAATTGGCAATACTGATAATATTCATATAAAAAATATGACATTTAGACTTGAACATAAAGATAAATTTTCTTCCGCGCGAAGCGGGGTTTTAAAAACTAAACACGGGGAAATTAAAACTCCAATTTTTATGCCCGTAGGCACTCGCGCGGCAGTTAAAACTTTGACACCACGCGTGATTGAAGAACTCGGTGCGCAAATAATCCTGGGAAATACTTATCACCTGCTTACGAGACCCGGTCCCGATATTGTAAAAAAAGCGGGTGGGCTTCATAAATTTATGATGTGGGATAAACCTATTCTTACCGATAGCGGCGGATTTCAGGTTTACAGTCTTGGCGATTTGCGGAAAATCAGTGATAAGGGGGTTGAGTTCCGCAGTCACATTGACGGCGCAAAACATTTTCTCGGTCCACTGGAATCAATGGATATTCAGCAGAAACTCGGATCGGATATCGCTATGGTTTTTGATGAGTGCCCTCCCTCAATGGCAAAACCTGAGATAATTGCCAAAGCGGTTGCACGGACGCTCAGATGGGCTGAAGAGTGCTATGAATCGAATCAGAAATTTAATGAGAAAGGAAATAATCAACTTCTTTTTGGAATTGTGCAAGGGGGCACATTAGATGAATTTCGTTTAAGCTGTATCGAAGAATTGACAAAAATACCTTTCCCGGGATTCGCCATCGGCGGACTCGCTGTCGGTGAAAAGCCGGAAGAAATGTATCGTGTGACAGAACTGTGCTGTAATAATTTACCGGAAAACAAGCCGCGGTATTTAATGGGTGTTGGTAAGCCCGAGGATATAGTTGAATCGGTAAAACGAGGGGTTGATATGTTTGACTGCGTAATGCCAACACGTAACGCCCGAAACGGCTCGGCATTTACAGATGCAGGCATGGTGCAGGTTAAAGCCGGTCGCTATAAGGAAGATTTTACACCAATTCAGGAAGGATGTGAATGTTACACATGCAAGACTTTTACCAAAGCGTATGTGCGGCATTTATTGAATGTAGGAGAATCACTTGGCGGCCAGCTTATAACAATCCATAACATTCATTATTACTTAAAATTAACGAGTGACATACGAAAAGCGATAGAAGGGGACAAATTTATAGAATTTGAGAA
>JAOZSF010000414.1 GCA_029939815.1 bacterium | reverse complement strand
GACCCGGAATCTTTTCTAATAAATCGGTTACTAATGTTGTTTTTCCAACTTGGCGCGCGCCGTAAAGTATGATTATTTTTTTTCCTGTTTGCAATTTTTTCAACAAGGATTTTTCAATAAATCTTGGTATTTTCATCTTGTATTCTCCAAATTATCGTTAATTCGGATATTATATTATCATAATCTTCGAAAAAAAGCAAACTCTACTTGTAAAATTCGGATTTTAGCTCGATTAGATTTATTTTCTCGCGGTAGAATTTGTGTGAAAAGGTGTTAGCAAAGATAAAAACCGTTGAAACGGTTAAATACTTTTTGATTTTCAATATCCCATGACTCCCCGATGGAATAATCGGGATGCAAGCAAAAGTCGTGGGCTTATACTAAAATTTTTTATAGTCAAGCACGCTTTGGATATTCAATAGTCCATTAGAGGCTATTTACTATATTTTTTGCTTCTTCAAGCGCGGCGTCTAATTTATCAGGATTTTTGCCGCCTGCCTGTGCTGATTCCGGTTTACCTCCGCCACCACCACCGGCTATTTTTGCGACTTGTTTAATAATATTTCCGGCGTGAAAACCTTTTGAAATATTATCCTTACTTACTTGAGCAACAAAAAGACATTTTCCTTCATTTGATGCACCGAGAACGATTACATAATTATCAAGTTTTGCGCGAATACCGTCAGCAACATTTCTAAGTGTTGGAGCGTCTAATTCACCGACATTTGCGATTACGACGTTTGTGTCGTTGATTTTTTTAAGATTATTCATTGCGGCGGAAAGGTAATCGCCAACATTCCCTGATTTTGCCTCTTTTAATTTTTTAGTGAGAGCCTTGTTGTCAGAAAGCAGTTTTTCTATTCTGTAGGGAATATCGTATTCCTTAACATTTAAAATTCTTGCCGCTTCATAAACTATTCTCCGTGAGCGGAGCATTTCTTCAAAAGCTTCCATTCCGCAAACAGCTTCCACCCGGCGGATTCCTGCGGCAACGGCGGATTCACTGACAATTCTGAATGAGCCGATGCATCCTGTGGTTGGCGCGTGTGTTCCACCGCAGAGCTCGCAACTGTAAGATCCGATTTTAACAACCCGAACACGGTCACCATACTTTTCATCGAAGAGCATAGTTGCGCCTGTTTTTTGCGCGTCTTCGAGTGACATTTCAGTGATTTCAACCGGTAGATCGCTAATAATAATTTTATTAACAATTCGCTCTATCTGCTCTATTTCGCCGGCAACGAGAGATGTGTGATGATGGAAATCAAAACGCATTCTGTTGTGGTTTACAGCTGAGCCAGCCTGGGTTGCGTGTTTTCCAACAACTTCCCGCAGCGCGGCATGGAAAAGATGCGCTGCAGTATGATGGCGCATAGTTGCCTGTCGTTCTTCCTCAGCCGTTTCGAGAACAACGACATCGAGAGAGCGGAAGACACCCTTGTTAACCTTTATGAGATGAGAAAATAAATTATGGACAGGGCGTTGAACATTAATAACTTCCGCATCGGCGCTGTCGGTGAACATTTTACCTGTATCGCCGACTTGTCCGCCGGACTCTCCGTAAAACGGGGTTTGGTCAACAATAATCCAGCCTTCTTCGCCTTCAAGAAGTTCTTCACACGGTTCGCCTTCGTTATTGAGAATTGCGAGAATAATACTGTCAGCTCTCATCTGAGCATAACCCAGGAAAGTTGTATCGCCGAATTGTTCGTACAATTCATGGTAAACTTTTGACAGTTTTGGACCCGCAACCGAGCGGGCGGATTTGGCTCTTACGCGTTGTTCCTGAAGTGCGGAATTGAAGCCGTTAATATCGACGGACCATCCGCGTTCACGAGCCATATCGACAGTAATATCGAGAGGGAATCCGTAGGTGTCATAAAGTTTAAACGCATCGTTTCCGGAGATTGTTTTTTTATCGGCCGGACTTTTTTCAATAATATTATTAAAGAGTTCGATTCCTGTTGCGAGAGTGGAAACAAAACGTTCTTCTTCAATTTGTATCATTTCTTTAAGGTAATCCTGTCTTTCAATAAGCTGCGGGTAAGTTTCTCCGAGTATTTCTGAAAGAACGGGTAATAATTTTGTAAGAAAAGGTTTTGTGATACCAATTGAGCGGCCGTATCTCGATGCGCGCCTTAGAATTCTTCTCAATACATATCCGCGCCCTTCATTGGAAGGAACAGCGCCGTCAGCAATTGCAAAAGCGAGGGTGCGAATATGATCCGCAATCACCCGATGCGGCATTCCGGCTTCAATTTCCTCATTTGTCATGGATTTATTACCGTAACATTCAAGAGGGGTGTAGGCGACAGAAGAGAGTTCAGTAACTTTGTCAATCAAAGGTGTAAAGAGGTCGGTCTCGTAGTTCGAATGTTTTTTTTGAACAATAGAGGTTATTCGTTCGAGTCCCGCGCCTGTATCCACGCTTGGTTTCGGCAGCGGCTCAAGCGAGCCGTCTTCCGAGCGGTTGAACTGCATAAAGACGAGGTTCCATAATTCGAGGCATTGTTCATCATCAAACGACATTTCATTTGGATTGACCTCTCCGAAGAACGATCGCATATCGATATGGATTTCTGTACAAGGTCCGCAGGGACCTGTTTCGCCCATTTCCCAGAAGT
>JAOZSF010000413.1 GCA_029939815.1 bacterium | reverse complement strand
TATAATTCAAATAAATATTCCATTCGGTCCAACTCATTTTTAAATGACTGTGAACGGTAACATAAATCTACCGCTTTATCAAGCGATTGATGCGCTTTGACTAATTTCGGCGGCATGGTTAACGGATTATACAAATTCGCGAGCGGGCTGTCGGGAAATTCTTCGCGAATATTCAAAACTTGCTGCACCGCTTTTTCCACAGGCTTTACATTTTTTTCGCTCGGTTCAAGAGGCCAGGGATAATTGTTGTAAACAATACTATTTGAATATTGATAATCACTTTTCATTCTACCGCAGGTGTATTTTACCCAAGTCATGTGCATTTCCGAATTTAAAATTCCAAAATGAAAAATCGTAGCATTTGGAATAGAGAGACAAGTGTCCCCAACGATATAATTTTTATCAAAAAATCCCATAGGGATATATTTTCTGTTTTCTGATGAAACTCTTGGAATCAAAATAAAATCCGAATCCGGCTGGCGAATTTCTCCAAATAAAGTTGGAAAAGCCGCCAGTTTTCTTGTCGCTTCTCTGCTGCTGCCCGCTCTTGCATTTCTGACATTTTCGACTCTTTTTTTTATTTCCGGCATGCGATTTAATTCATCGGGCGCAATATCGACGAGCCATAGGCACCATCTTTTTTTACCGTTAATAAATTCGCGCGCGCTTAACAACGGTTTTATAAACTTTTCGGCGTTAGGTTCTAATTCGAGAAATTTGTTTTTTTCTTCATCGGTAAAAAGAAAGTTGCCTCCGTCATTCGGCATACTTCCAAACGAAATTTCAGGAACTTTACAAATCGGTTTTCTTCGTTTTAGAATCGGAATATCATCTGCCTGAACTAAATACGGATTAATATTTTTAACTTTAATTTCTTGCGGTTCGCCTTTAATATTTTCATAATTAAAAAGTCGTTTTTCCTTTATATCAAAATTCGCAAAACCAATAATGACAACGTGAACGGCGGCGTTTCCTTTTGCTTCATTGCTCCATTTAAAAGTGCGATGCGCGAAATGAATTTTTATTTTGTATTTGTTAAATAATTCATTCCAGAGGATGCCAACCTGCTCGCCTTGAGAAATGGAGTTCGTGGAAACAAAAGCAACTTTTATTTTTGTGTCTTGAATATATTGCGCCGCGCGAATATACCAAGCGGTAACATAGTCAAAAACTCCTGCGCCTTTTACGCCGTTAAAAACCAATTTCATATCTTCTTTTTGTTCAGCGGTTTGAAATTGCTTGCCATAAAAAGGTGGATTTCCGAGAATGAATGACAATTTATTTTTAGGAGCAACATCCTGCCAGTCTAATTGCAAAGCATTTGTGTTTACAATTTTCGCGGAGCTTTTTAAGGGCAATCGTGTAAAATATTGACCGAACTCTTCCGAAATCATCATATTCATTTGATGATCCATAAGCCAGAGTGCGACTTCGGAAATTTTTGCCGGAAATTCTTCGTATTCGATTCCGAAAAATTGATTGACATCTATTTTTATCAGATGTGAAATGTCAATAAAACTTTCTGATTTATAAAGAATTTGTAAAATTTCCAGTTCGAGCAGTCTTAATTCTTTATAAGTAATAATCAGAAAGTTTCCACAACCGCAAGCGGGGTCGAGAAAATTTAAATTCCCAAGTTTTTCGTGAAAAATCTGAAGTTGTTTTCTGTTGTTTTTTACCTTTTTAAATTCATCGTATAAGTCATCAAGAAATAACGGCTTAATAAGTTTTAAAATATTTTTTTCAGATGTGTAGTGCGCACCGAGATTTCTCCTTTCTTCAGGGTTCATAACCGATTGAAAAAGCGAGCCGAAAATTGCCGGTGAAATTTTTCCCCAGTCGAGTGCGCTGCATTCCAAAAGAATATCCCTCATTTTAGAATTAAAAGCGGCGATTGGCAAGACTTCTTCAAAAAGTTTTCCGTTTACATAAGGGAATTGATTGAGATGTTCATCAAGATTTTTTTGCCGTTTGTCTTCCGGCGTGTTTAAAACCTGAAAAAATTGCGCGAGCGCCATGCCGAGGTCGCTGCCGTCAATTTTAGTTTTAACTTCAATAAATTCTTTAAAGATATCTTTTTCAAAAATACTTGTGTCGTCCGCGAAAAGACAAAACAGCAATCTAACGAGAAAAACTTCGAGTGAGTGTCCTTCATAACCGCTTACTTTAAGTTGATCATGCAGTTTACCCATTAATTCCGCGGCTTTGATATTTACCGGATCTTCGTCTTTATAAATATGTTTCTGATAGCCCGCAATAAAACCGAATAACTTAATATTTTTGTAGAAATCTTTGATGTGAAATTCTGTTTCAATATTTTCGTCAAGGTCATAAATGCGAAAAGTTTCAAAATCGGAAACGAGAACATAACGCGGCAGTTCATGCTCTTTCAACCCGTTAAAATAATCTAACGCCTGACAATAAGCTTTCTCCAAAGATTTCCCTTTTGATTTGTGTTCCACGAGGAGAGTTCCTTTCCAAAAAAGGTCAATAAAGCCATATTTATTGTTAAGTTTTTTTACAGGTTCTTCAAAAGTTGCAACACGCCTTCTTGAAATACCGAAGACATTAAAAAAATCATCCCAGAAAGATTTAGCTTCCGCATTTTCGCGGGATTCATCTTTCCAGTCGCG
>JAOZSF010000412.1 GCA_029939815.1 bacterium | reverse complement strand
AAAGAGAAAAAAACCACTAAAAAAGCTGAAAAAGTTGAAGCCGAAGAAAAAACAGACGCTGAAACCAAAGAATAGTAAATATAAATATTTTAAACTGTATCCGGTCATAATTGCTGCATAAGCAACAGATTTCCTGACCGGAAATAAAATGAGGATTGAATTATGGCAATTTCTGCAAGTATGGTAAAAGAACTCCGTGAAAAAACTAACGCGGGTATGATGGATTGTAAAAAAGCTCTTCAGGAAGTTGAAGGTGATATGGAAAAAGCATTTGATGTATTGCGCAAGCGCGGTCTCGATCTCGCGGCAAAAAAATCAAGCAGAGCAACTAAAGAAGGAGTTATCGGCTCTTATATTCACAGTAACGGCAAAATAGGCGTGCTGGTGGAAGTCTCATGCGAAACTGATTTCGTTGCTAAAAACGAGGAGTTCAAAGAATTTGTTAAAGACCTGACACTCCAAGTCGCTTCCGCATTTCCTCAATACCTTTCACGTGAAGAAGTTCCGGAAGAAATAATCGCTAAAGAAAAAGAAATTTACGCGGAACAGGTTAAAGGAAAACCTGAAAATATTATTGATAAAATAGTCGAAGGCAAACTTGAAAAATTCTATAAACAGGTTTGTCTCGTTGACCAGTTATTTGTAAAAGACGATAAGAAAACAATTGACGGGCTGCTTAAAGAAAAGATAGCTAAACTTGGCGAAAATATGGCAATCAAACGCTTCGTTCGTTTTCAGGTCGGCGAATAATCATAATCGTAAATGTATGAATTATGAATTGAAAATAAGGCGGGACTTAGTTCCCGCCTTTTTTTTGGTATAATATAATGCAGAACTAATATGACCTATAAGACCCATATGACCCATAGGACTTATAGTAATCCAATAATCCCGGAAGGTAATATGTCAAATTTCAACTTTAAACGTGTCCTTCTTAAAATCAGCGGTGAAGTCCTCGGCGGTAAAGAAGGCGTTGGACTCGACCCGGCGACCCTTAAATCTCTCGCTCAGGAAATTAAATCAGTCCACGATAAAGGAATTCAACTCGCTCTCGTTTGCGGCGCGGGAAACTTTTTTCGCGGACTTTCTGATAAAGGCGGGAAAATGAACAGAGTTTCCGCTGATTATATCGGTATGCTTGGTACGGTTATGAATGCCCTTGCAATAGCCGACTTTCTAAGTCAGGAAGGAATTTCCGCAACTGTGCAGTCGGCAATTGAAATGCCGCGACTCTGTAATAGAATTCAACCGTTAAAAGCTGATAAATTACTCAAAAACGGAGAAATCGTAATCTTTGCCGGAGGAACAGGAAATCCTTTTTTCTCAACTGATTCCACAGCAGCACTCAGAGCTGCTGAAATCGGTGCTGAAGCGGTTCTTAAAGCAACAAAAGTTGACGGTGTTTACAGCAGTGATCCTGTTAAAGACCCGACGGCCAAACGATTTGATACAATAACTTACAAAGAAGTTCTTGAAAGAAAGTTAAAAGTTATGGATTTAACCGCAATAACTTTTTGCAGCGAAAATAAACTCCCGATAATCGTCTTTGATATGACCGCTCCGGGAAATATTTTAAAACTTGTAAACGGCGAAGCAACTTTTACAAAAGTAATTGCGGAATAAGTTTTGAATGATGAATGACGAACGAAAGAGGAAAAATTTCAAAAGAAATTTTTCTTACACTATTAATTTTATCGCATTAATCATTAATTCATAATTTATAATTTATAATTCATAATTAATTTATGTTCCCAATATTAATCATATCCGCTGTAATTATTTTAATTTTAGTTTTGCTTAATATCAAGCGAAAACTGAAAATAAAACACAGAAATCAAATTAAACAAAAGCCATTTCCGGGAAAATGGAAAGAGTTCCTCAATAAAAATGTTGAACTATATAGAATACTACCGGAAAATCTGAAAAACCAGCTCCACGATGATATAAAAATATTCCTTGATGAAAAAACTTTCGAAGGTTGCGGAGGAATGGAAATTACAGATGAAGTTCGGGTTACTATCGCATGTGAAGCGTGCATGCTTTTGCTCAACAGAAAAAATAACGACTTTCCAAATCTAAGCTCTATTCTTGTTTACCCTCATCCTTATGTCGCAAAATCTTATTCCGCAATAGGTGGACATTACGCCGTTAAACCTTCAGCGCGTGCGGGAGAATCGTGGACAGGCGGGGATGTTGTCCTCGCGTGGGATTACGTTAAACATAACGCTATGAACGGCGAAGACGGGGAAAATGTCGTTCTTCACGAATTCGCTCACCAGTTGGATCAGGAAGATGGAGAAGCAGACGGTGTTCCCATTCTCCAGGATAAAAGCAGATATGCAAAATGGGGGAGAGTTCTTGGAAAAGAATATACTCTCCTGCGCGACAGCGTTGAACATCAAAGAAAAACAGTAATGGACGCTTATGGCGCAACAAATCCTGCTGAATTTTTTGCTGTTGCAACTGAAACTTTCTTTGAAAAACCAAAACAAATGAAAAGAAACGAACCGGAACTCTACGAAGAATTGAAAGAATATTACCGGCTCGACCCGGTTTCATGGATAAAGTAGGTCGGATTTCCAAATCCGGCTATTGTTGGAAAGAACATCCTAACTAGATGCGCTTGAAACAGCGCCTTGTCTACCGCAG
>JAOZSF010000043.1 GCA_029939815.1 bacterium | reverse complement strand
ATGCCACTTCTTCCTGTAATGGAATACTGTAAGCAGCATTACCGGCAACATTATAAGCTGAACCACTATAAGTCCAATCCCTGTTTCTGTAATTCCGTAACGATTTCCGAGAAGCAACATTATTCCAACAGACAAAATAGCCGTAACAATAACAAGCCATATCTGCGGCAATTTTTTGTGTGCTATTAAATACCATCCTGAATATAATGATAATGCCCAGATTATATAAGCAGTAATGAATATCGCTGTAGGGGCCGGCTTTAACAACCTTTCGGCGTAATATCCGGCAAGATGGAATGGCAGAACATTCAGCATAACCACGCCAAGCCACAAAACAAATCCGCCAAGAAGCATTAATGAAGCTGCAGTAAGGAATAATTTCAGGAACAATTTATCGAGTTCTTTATATTTCTTTTCTGCAATTAAAATTCCGAAATACGGCATCTTGGGATTTATAAATGCCGCCATTACTGTTCCGAGCATTAAAACAAATAATATGGTTGTCCCTGTCTGACAAGCACGAAAAGGACCACGAGCAAACATAGCTCCCAGTGTATAGAATTGAAATATCACATAGGTGCTGAAGGAAAGGATTACAAGTTTAATTTGCAGAGGCATTAGCTCTTTAATCCAATTTAATTTTTCTTTAGCGGCCTTCGTAATAAAAATTGTTTTTATGAAATTCCAGTATTTAATTCTGAGAAATATTATCGCCATTAACATCCATACAATAAAGAAAACTGAGTATGTCCATAATTCCGCACCGGAATAAACAGCTATCCAAATTGAAATGTTACCTACCATTCCGGTAAAAAAGCGAAATTTATAAATTGATTTCACCTGATTGCACCCCTCTAACAAATAGAAAATCGGTGTTAACATCATTTGAAGACCACATAAAACAGCCAAAGAAATCCATGGCGCAAGCCAAATTGAGCTGTCAAGCGCGTTTTTCGATTTCATGAAAAAAATAGTTCCGCCAATTCCTAAAAATATTATCGCTATCCCTCCTGCAACAAGATACCATTTTATTGCGAATTTCGCGAGATTCGCGAGGCGTGATTTCGCTGCTTCATCGCCTGTAACGCAACCATTATCATCAAAACTTAATTTTGCCCATTCATGACTTGCAAATTGAATAATAACCCTTCCCAACCCCAACTGTAAATAAGCTGAAAGACCAATAACAGTCAGAAATGTTTGATAATAACCCTGAAGCTCGGGAGTAAATCGCGCTCCAACAATCGCAATGGTTACCGGTCCGGCAACAAACGACCACCCGGTAGACATAACGGAAAACAGAACAGCTTGTTCCGATCTAACGAGAGCGAATAATTTTTTTACAGCTTTTATCATAAGTTAAGTTATAAGATTTCAAAAAAAATAAATTTATATGTTTTCTCTAATAAGCCTGCGAAGTTCCTCTATTAAATAAAACGGAATAGATAATAATTTAAATGATATCTCCTCTTTAGAAGTTAAAGTATTATTCACATCAATTAAACTTGGGAAATCATTGTTAATACGAACTGCGAATTCAGCTTTTTTTTCTTTTATAAATTGGTGTAAAGATTTTAAAGTGCCGGTTTTACCGGCTTTTATTTCAATTGGTATTACCCGGCCTGCTTCAGCTATAAGAAAATCTACTTCTGCAGATGAATTTCTGTGCTCGCGCATCCAATAATATAATTCAGGCATATAAAAAAGCGGACGTGAATATAATAAATGCTGTCCGGCAAATTGCTCGGAAATATATCCCGAATTAATTAACTCCGTGTCTGTCATATATTCCAAGTCAGCATAAGTTAAACCTGACATTGACATCAGCAAACCGACATCAAGGAAAATATTTTTAAAAATTCTTTCTTTCACTTCTGCCCCTAAAGGCAAACCATTAGCCGAAGAATGTTTTACACAATATATAATTCTTGCGCGAGCAAACAAATGAAGAATATCCGATATCGCTTTACTACGTTCCTCTTTATCTATATTTGAATATTTAACTTTTCGACCAATCGTGTTCGGCAACTTGTTAAATACTTTTACCATTAAAGGATAGTTTATTCTTTTTTTGTATTTTACAAAATCTTCACTAAAAGTTTGAATTATTGATTGCTTAACAAGTTCAGAACTTCTATAACTCTTCTCGGTTATATATGATGAAATCGATTCGGGCATCCCGCCAAGAAAAAGATACTCTTTAAATAAATTAATCAATTTATTGTGAATCGATTCGGGAATCCGGTCGGTTATTTTGTATTCTTTTAGAAATCTCAACAAACTCGTTTCACTTACAGCTTCTAAATATTCCTGTAAGGTCATAGGTCCCATAAACATATATTCAATCCTTCCAACCGGCATAGAAAAATCATGCTCTTCCAATAAAAATTCTAATAATGAGCCCGCAGCGATTATGTGCAGTTCCGGTTCTTCTTCATAAAAATATCGCAATAGCGGAAAAATCTCGGGGCAACTTTGGATTTCATCAAAAAAAATTAATGTCTCACCTGTTTTTATCGATGTATTTTTTTCAAGTTCAAGTAATTTTATTATCTGATTTATTTTTTTCCCTTTAAAAAGTGAAAAAATTTCCGGATTCTTTTCTAAATTTATTTCTATGAAATTTTTAAAATAATTCTTGCCAAAATATTTCACAATATAAGACTTGCCAACTTGACGCGCGCCACGTATTACAAGCGGTTTCCTTTTCCTGCCTTTCCATTCTAATAATGAATTTAATATTAATCTTTTCATTTTATTTTATTCATTTTTTTGCAATAAAATCCCTTTACAAAATATTATAATAAATCATTATTGAAAAGTCAAGTTGTTGCGTTTTACGGGGTTGTTTCAATGAAATAAACGACATTTTACAGGGTTGTTTCAATGAAACAAACGACATTTTACAAGGATCAATAACTACGATATACAAAATAATTAAATTGAGTATTAAAGGCTTTAAAAAAAGAAACTTATATGTTCTTATGTTACTTATCCACGGACGCCTTTGACCTCGGGATAAGTTGTGCTTAAAATTTTCTATTTTCCTTGCTATTTATCCTATAATTAATTATAATATGCTATGAATAATATTCTCAAAAAAATTTATGAAACAAAACTTGATGAAATTGCCACACTTAAACTGAAGGGCATTTCTTCGCATCGGACCGATGTGCCAAGAGGTTTCATCAATGCTTTGATGAATCGTGAGCCAATTGCTCTAATTGCCGAAATTAAAAAAGCTTCTCCTTCGAAAGGAATAATCCGCGAAAATTTCAATCCTTCTCAACTCGCGGCTGATTACGAAAAAGGCGGTGCAAATTGCCTTTCGGTGCTGACTGATGAAAAATATTTCCTGGGTAATATTAGAAATGTAAACCTCGCACGTGCAGCTTGTTCATTGCCAATTATTAGGAAAGATTTCATTGTTGATCCAATTCAGGTTGAGGAAACATTTCAAATCGGCGCGGACGCGATGCTTCTAATTGCAGCAATGCTTGAACAAAACCAACTTAATGATCTCTATCTTCAGGCATGTGAACTTGGATTAGATGTCCTTGTGGAAACACATAACGAAGCGGAAATGGAAATGGCAGTTAAATGCGGCGCGCGACTCATCGGGATAAACAACAGAAATCTGAACACCTTCGAAGTGGATTTGAAAACCACCGATCTGCTTGCCAAATCAGCGCCTAAAAACTCTCTCCTTGTGAGCGAAAGCGGAATCTTCACATTTAAAGATGTTGAAAGAGTTAAAAAGGCGGGTGCCGAAGCAATTTTAGTCGGCGAATCGCTTATGCGGCAAGATGACGTGTGCGAAGCGGTGAAACGACTAATTATGAATTATGAATTATGAATTGATGGAAATATTCTATAATCTAATGATCCAACACTCCAACAACAAATGATTTTTGTGAAAATATGCGGAATAACCCGCCTTAAAGACGCAATTGCGGCAGCCGATCTTGGCGCACGCGCGTTAGGTTTTAATTTTTACAAAAATTCAAAAAGATACATTTGCCCGGAAAATGCAGCGGAAATAATTGCAAACTTACCGGGACATATTTTAAAAGTCGGTTTGTTCGTGAATTCAAGCGAAACTGAAGTCGAAGAAATAAATTCAAAACTTGATCTTGATTTGCTTCAGTTCCATGGTGATGAAGCACCGGAATTTTGCAAAAAATGGGGCGATAAAGTTATACGCGCTTTTAGAATTGAAAACGAACAGCAACTTGACGAAATCAAAAAATATGACTTTGCAAGAATGATAATTATCGACGCGGCTGTTAAAGGGCAATTCGGCGGAACCGGAGAATTGTCAAACTGGGATATCGCAACTAAAGCGAAGGAATACGGTATTCCCCTGCTTCTTGCCGGCGGATTAACTCCGGCGAATGTAAGTGAAGCCGTTAAAAAAGTAAAACCGTTTGGTGTTGATGTCGCTGGCGGAGTAGAAAGTTCACCCGGAATAAAAAGCAAAGAAAAGATAAGGGCGTTTATGCATTCAGTCCGCAGGGGTCATACCGGATAAGTTTTTTCTGTCAAGTGAATTTCCACTATTAATATTTCTAATTGCGCTGCAAAACAATTGATAAAAAAGGGGCAACTAAATAATGAATTTTCCAGAAACTAATCAAACAAATAGTAATTACAGATGTTTTTTTGATAAATCTGTTGACGCAATGCTGATCATTGAAAATTACAAATTCACCGATTGCAACGATGCTGCTGTGGCAATGCTCCAATACGATAACAAGGAGGAAATGATTAACACTCATCCGGCAGATTTATCACCTGAATACCAGCCGGATGGTAAAAGATCCGATATAAAAGCTAAAGAGCTGATGGACAGCGTTTACGAAAAAGGGGCTTGCATATTTGAATGGATCCACAAAAAGAAAAACGGCAAAGAAATTCCTGTGGAAGTATCTTTAACCGCGATTCCAAGTAAAGACAAAAAAATCATCCATACTATTTGGAGAGACATATCCGCAAGAAAAAATGCCGAAAAAGAACGGAACAGATTAAGAGAAGAACTCCATGTATCTCAGAAGATGGAGGCTATTGGCTTAATGGCCGGCGGCGTAGCGCACGACTTGAATAATATTCTTTCCGGAATAGTTACATATCCGGAAGTGTTAATGTATAATTTGTCACCGGATAGTCCTTTGTATAAACCTCTGGAAACTATTATGGAATCCGGTAAACGGGCTGCGGCGATTGTAGCTGATCTGTTAACCGTAGCCCGCGGTGTCGCGGCAACGCGGAAAGTATGTGAACTCAATCAGCTTTTAACTGATCTTTTAACATCTCAGGAACAAATATATTTAAAAAAACAAAATCCAAATATAACTTTCAACACTAATCTTACGGCAGAAGTATTAGCGATAAACTGTTCAACGATTCATATAAATAAAACTATTATGAATCTTCTTATCAATGCGTTTGAAGCGGTAAATAATAATGGTATTATTACCGTTACAACTGAAAGAAAATATTTAGACAGACCCGTAAAAGGTTATAATAATGTCAATAAAGGGTATTACGCCGTATTAAGCGTTCAGGACAACGGCATTGGTATTTCAAATGAAGATATTGATAGAATTTTTGAGCCCTTCTATACAAAAAAATTCCTCGGACGAAGCGGAACAGGTCTCGGATTATCTATCGTATGGAACACTGTCGGCGATCATAATGGATACATTGAGGTGTCAACCGATACGTCGGGAACCACATTCAAATTGTATTTCCCAACAGCCGATACCCCTGATATAAGCTTTGAAAATGAAGAAATTGAAACAAATTATTCAGGAAACAAGGAAAAAATTCTGATAATCGATGATGAACCTATGCAGCGCGAACTCCTCTCAAATATCTTGTCTATACTGAATTATTCACCGACTGCCGTATCGAGTGGTGAAGAAGCAGTTGAGTATTTAAAAAACAATACCGTTGAACTAATAATTCTCGATATGATTTTAGGGAAAGGGTTAAACGGTAAGGAAACTTACGAGAAAATAATTAAATTCCTTCCAAAACAAAAAGCAATCATCATTAGCGGATACTCTAAAAATTCAGACGTTATTGAAACTCAAGCTCTCGGTGCCGGGTCATTTGTGAGTAAACCTTATGAAATTAGAACAATAGGTAAAATCATTCAGGAAACTATTTTCGGCTCCTCTTCCTGATTTCTTTAGAGAGCGGTAATTAAAAATCATAAGAAAATATTCCACCCGCAAGACACTCACTAAAAATACCAGGACCTTTACAAAACAAATACGCAGCTGACTTTTGACCTGTGCAATGGCACGGCGCGAATTTTTTCACTTTATATTTCTCCAGAATACCTGATGTAAAGTCCAATCTCTTTCGAGACACATTCTTCAAATGCATCCCGCCTATAACTGCATAAATTCTGTTCTTACCTGTAATATTGGAAATATAATCCAGCGTGTTTCCAATTCCCGAATGACAACACCCAAGCAAAACAACGATTCCCTTACAAGTATAAAAATACATTGATTGATCATCCGGCAAATCATCATGCTGATTTATATCTTTATTCAGGCAAAACCGCCGTTCAACCTTTTCAATCCTATGAACTCGCGGAATCTCCCCCGTAATCCATACGTCTTTAAAAACTTTTGTAGGATTCTCTGTAAAAAACAGCCGCTGCTTATCTTTACTTTTAATCCATTTTCTGCTTTCTTTGCTTATACCGATATAACGATATTTATGCTCATCTTTCGCGTATTTCTTTTCTAACGCGGCAGGGTGAAGATAAACTTTTACGTTATCAGAAAAATGTTCCGATAAATATTTTATACCACCGGTGTGGTCATAATGTCCGTGACTTATTACAAACGCATTGGCTCGCAGAGGATCAATATTAAGTCTTTCACAATTATGTTCAATAACCCTCCCCTGCCCTGAATCAAAAAACATCCTTTTTCCGTCACATTCGATATAATAAGCCAAGCCATGCTCGGCAAGCAGTTTTCCCGAAGCAGTATTATCAGCAACAACAGTTATCTTCAATTTTTTAATCATTGTTCTTTATAACATCTTTTAAAATTCGATGCTCTTCCTCAGCTACTCCTGACATCACTTTAGCTATATTCCCGCCAAACATTTTGCTCATAAGCCCCATGTTCATTCCCGAAACAAAAACTTTACCGTCTTTATCTTCATAAACTCCTATCCTACACGGCATAATCGCTGTTACTTTTTTGTCAATGTCGTTCTTTAATATGTTATAAGCATGATCAGCCTGACACAATGACATGATTTTTATCGGTAAAACATTTTTATGTCCCGCTTTTTGTAAACTCGCCTGAATATTATAAACTTTAGGTACCTGCCACCCGCTTGACTTTGCCGCTTTCTCAATTTTACTTACCGTTTGATCCACATTGAATTTACTCTCATGTATCGTGAGCATCAATTTGGGCATTAGTATCCAAACAGATAAAACAGACAAAATAATTCCTGTGATTAATCCAAAAACATATTTTTTCATATCAGTCCCCTTTTTTATTTGTTACTGGTTACGAAATGCCAACTTTTAACTGTCCGCTAACCTTTAGCATTTTACAAGACCGTGGCATAATCAAAAAAGCATAACATCAAATTCTTTATTAGCATATGCTAATAATTATACCAAAAAAATATGCTTTGTCAACCCTTAAATAAAAAGGATGTAAAATCAAGTTGTCCCGATTATCCAATCGGAACAACTTAATTCCAAAAAAAATTCAACTTATGCCTTCCAAAGTCCGTGCACATTACAAAGTTCTCTTGCTTCAACCGCGTCCGCTTCAATTTTAAAAATTGCTTCCGCGGAAGAACCGGGCTTAAGAAACTCACGATACACTTTACCACCCGCGATAAGTTCGATCCATTCTATATAATGTTTTTCTTCCATTGGGTGGGGTACACTTCCAACTGTAACTTTATATCCGCCATCGATTTTTTCGATAACCGGAACATGTTTTTCTGTTGATGCATCAGCTGTTTTTTCATCAAGTAGAACCATTTTAGTTCCACAACAAACCAACGGCGCGCCATTGGGATGAACTACTTCAACTATATTTCCGCAATGTTCACATTTGTAAATTTCTAATAACTTTGTCATTTTTGTTCTCCAGTATAATAAAAGATTAATTTAAAGGTTTATGGCAGAACCACCAATCGAAACAATCGTAATCTTCACATCTTTTTTTCGCAGTGATTTCATCTGTAGCCGGTGGAACGATGAGTCGGTCTCCGATAAGCTCATTTTCCGGCCAGCCGGCGGGCACACCGACTTTTTTCGCGTCAGATATCTGCAATGCTTTTACCGAACGCACAATTTCATCCATATTTCTTCCGACTTCCTGCGGATAATACATTATCAAGCGCACTTTCCCTTCAGGGTCAACAATGAAGACCGCGCGAACAGTGTTTGTCCCTTTACCGGGGTGAAGCATTCCAAGTTTCATTGCCACAGAATCATTAGCTGCAACAATGGGGAACTTTATTTCCACATTAAGTTCCGACTTTATCCATTGAACCCACTTAATATGCGAAAAGACCTGGTCAATTGACATTCCGATAAGTTTACATCCAAGTTTCTCAAATTCATCGTATCTTTTTTGGAACGCTACGAATTCGGTTGTACAAACAGGAGTAAAATCAGCCGGGTGGCTGAATAATACAAACCAACTACCTTTCAAATCATCGGGAAGATTCATCGGTCCGTGTGACGTTTGTACTTTCATTCCTGGAAAGTCATCTCCAAGCAATGGCATATGATTTTTAATTTCTTCCATTTTGACTCCTTGCTGTAATACAGCGATTGAATTTTAAAACTAAATACGGTGTCAAAATCACCAGTTTTCACCAAGAACTTCAAAATACGCCTGCGGATGAGCACATGCAGGACATACTTTTGGCGCTTCAGTTCCGGTATGAAGATAACCGCAGTTCCGGCATCTCCAGACAATTTCCTCATCCTTTTTAAATACCGTTCCGCTTTTAATATTTTCCATCAAATCAAGATATCTCTTTTCATGTTGCTTTTCTGCAACGGCAATTGCTTCAAATACAGCTGCGATTGCCGGAAATCCTTCTCCCTTTGCGATCTTGGCAAATCCGGGGTACATTTCCGTATGTTCATAGTTCTCTCCTGCTGCCGCTCCTTTCAGATTTTCGGCAGTCGAAGCAATAACCCCCGATGGGAACGCGCCTGTAATTTCTACTTCTCCGCCCTCCATAAGTTTAAAAAGGCGTTCGGCGTGTTCTTTTTCCTGATTGGCCGTTTCTTCAAAAATCGCAGATATCTGCACATAACCTTCTTTCTTTGCTTTACTCGCGAAATAGGTGTAGCGGTTTCTTGCCTGCGATTCACCGGCAAAAGCCGCCATCAAGTTTTTTTCCGTTTGTGTTCCTTTGATGCTCATTTTTGTCTCCTTTTTTCTGTTAATAACCTATAAACTTTTCTTTTATTATTTTTTCTTCAGCACAACCTATCTTATTACATATTTATCATCAATAAATCCCAGTGAAATATTCCCCGAAGAAATTCCGCCATTTATTTTATAAAAAACTTCTATGTAACCCTTCCCGGGCGCGCATGAAAAAGAAAGGAATTTATTTACTTCCTTTACACTTTTACAAGATTGTGAGTCCGGAAACATTCAAGCGTTGCGTAAACAGTTGCACGCGAAACCGATGGTAATGTCTTTAATAATTCCGCGTAAACCTCACCAACGCTCAAATGGTGATTTGAGTTGACCAGAATTGAATAAACGAGTAATCTTTGCGGTGTAATTTTTATATTATATCCGCGAAGAATCTCGTGGGATCTGTTATATTTTTTTTAGACACAATTGTCGCTACAATTTTAGCTTAGTTCTCGCCGCTCGGAGGAAATTGTAATTCAAATTAAATGTCTGTGTTATAATCGTACTCCCATAAATAGTTCTGTTAAAATAGTTCTGTTAAAATAGTTCTGTTAAAATAGTTCTGTT
>JAOZSF010000411.1 GCA_029939815.1 bacterium | reverse complement strand
AACATCGTGACAGTGAATCTGTTTCAGCAACTGAAGAAGTTTATGATTCGGATAAATAAATAACTTTTGACATTTGACACTGGACGTTAGGATGTCCGTTTGGTCCGTTAAGTCCGTAAAAAAATGAACAAATGATTACCGATAAATTTAAAAACATCGATTTATATTGCAGCTTAAGCGATAGAATTTCCGAAGCGATAGATTTTCTTCGTAAAACCGACTTTACGAATTTAAAGCCGCAAGAAATTTCTGTTGACGGTAAAAATATTTTCGCAATTCTTGCTGAATATCAAACTAAAGACATTCAAAACTGCAAACTTGAAGCACACAGAAAATATATTGATATTCAATATATTATTTCAGGCAGCGAGTTAATCGGTTATGTTCCGCTTAATAATCAAACCGTAACCGAAGAATATGATGAAGAGAAAGATGTAATCTTTTTTGATGGTGAAACTTCTTTGGTAAAACTTGATACCGGAATGTTTGCTGTTTTCTTTCCTGACGATCTGCACAAACCATGTATTCAAGCGGCTGAAAATTCTGAATTAGTGAAGAAGATTGTAGTTAAGATAAAAGTTTAACTATCATATTCCAACACTTTTTTCAGGATGTCATAACCGGCTAACGGCTTGCTGATATCATGAGCGGCGCTTTGCATATATGCCAGGCGGCCCGGAGTTGTGAGAATTTTTTTGAGTTTATAGTCGAGTCCAATATCATCATAAGCCATTACAGCGGCTCCCTGTTCCATCAAGTAAGTAGCATTTCTCTCTTCCTGCCCCGGAATAGGATTAATAACAATCATCGGTTTTCCCATTGCGAGACATTCCGAGGAAGTTAACCCTCCTGTTTTAGTCACAATAATATCGCTTGCCCCCATATATTTTTCAACTTCGGTTGTAAAGCCGACACTAACAATACGGTCAGGGTATTTATTTGATATTTTCTCAAGATTTGCCAATAATTTTTCGTTTTTCCCCGCAATAGCAATAATCTGTAATTTTGGAAAATCATTAATTAACCGTTCTGCTGTTTCGTCTATTCGACCTATTCCATAACCGCCTGCCATAAGGAGAACTGTAATTTTATTAGGTGATAAACTCAGTTCCATTTTTCTTTTATTATGAGAATAATCTTTTGTGAACTCCGGGCATACCGGAATACCGGTAACATTAATTTTTTCCGGATTAATATCACGATCGGCAAGTCTGAGTGCCGCTTCTTCATTTGCAACGAAGAATTGATTTAGATTTTTCAGACACCACATCCAGTGAACATCAAAATCAGTTACAACGACAGAGGTAGGAGGGATATTTTTACCATTAGGCAGTTTAGCGCTTTTGGTTAACGCTTTATCTATCATTTCAGCGGGAAGAAAATGAGTGCAGATAATATGGTCCGGGTTCAATTCCATACACTTTTTACGCAAATGCTTCATATTCATTTTCTGGAGCAATAATCTCAAATTCCTCATCGGCAGGTCGCGCGGTGAATGATCAGTTTTATTGTAAACATAACCCCAGATTGCTTTATGGTCTTTTGCAAGGCCAACATAAGTTCCTGTATAAAGTTTTCTGAAAAGCCATGTAACATATTGCATTGTATCAAGATTAGTTATTTTCACTTCCGGATATTTCTCCGCAGCGCATTTAGCCAATGCTTCGGCTGCACGAACATGCCCTGCGCCTGTAGAAGCGCTTAAAATAAGAATATGTTTTTTATGTAATTCAGACATATTCAAATTATAGCAAAATGGCCTTTTTATTTCAATCGTACCAAACTCGGTATCGGTAATCAGTAATCGTTGCCGCTGACTGCGGATACAGAAGATACCGGCAGATAACACCCGGAAATTTCTATGCCCTAAGAAATAAAAAATGGCACAGAGCAAAACTCTGTGCCATAATGTTTATACAAAATAAGTTTAACTTATTTAATTGTTAACCGAGAATCTCTTTCAAATCTTCATCGGCTGTTGTTGTAGGCGCTATGTTGAACTTCTCAACCAAGATATTCAACGCTGCCGGAGTTATAAATGCCGGAAGTGTAGGTCCGAGCTTGATATTTTGAATTCCAAGATGGAGAAGTGTTAACAAAATACATACAGCTTTCTGCTCGTACCATGAAAGGATCATTGAAAGCGGAAGGTCATTCACGCCACATTCAAATGCTCCTGCAAGAGCCACAGCGATTTGGATTGCCGAATAAGCGTCATTACACTGACCGCAGTCGAGCAGTCTTGGAATTCCGCCGATATCGCCGAACTCAAGTTTATTGAATCTGTATTTGCCGCAAGCGAGAGTAAGGATAACACAGTCCTGCGGAACTTTTTCAGCTAATTTTGTAAAATAATTTCTGCCTGATTTTGCACCATCGCATCCACCGATAAGGAAGAAATGTTTAATTGCTCCACCTTTTACAGCATCAATAACTGTTCCGGCAACATCCATTACCGCATCATGACCGAAGCCAATTGTGATAAATTTTTCTTCTGCAGCATCTTCTTCAAATCCCGGAGCTGCAAGTGCGGCTTCAATTACCGGAGTGAAATCTTTATTTTCGCCGATATGAACGACACCCGGCCAAGCAACAAGACCTGTAGTAAAGATTCTTGCTTTATAAGTTTCCTGCGGTTTCTGGATACAGTTTG
>JAOZSF010000410.1 GCA_029939815.1 bacterium | reverse complement strand
CCGCCCCAGAAAGTTAATCTGCTGCCGTATTTTTCTTTCAAGACTTTCGGGTCCATTCCCGCGGCGGAACATTGAACGGGATTGATGATATCAAAACCTGAAGAAATAAAATTTTCCATAAAAGTTTCGACAGCGCCGCACGAATGTTTAAAAGTTTTCCACTCAGTATTTTTGTGAATCCAATTATTCATTTTTTTGTAATAAGGTGCGTAAAGTTCTTCATAAGTTTCGTTAGAACAGAAAGTAGAAATTTGTGTACCAAAATCTGTACCGCAAATAAATATAGCTTCAATATTATTTCCAATAACGTTGAAAACTTTTTTCAAATTTTCGATCGCTATTTCTGTCTGCTTTTCAAAAACCGAATGCATGTAATCTTTCCGCATTATTGTTGAAATATACCATTCCTGAATATCACGAATTCCTCTCGGATGTTTCATAAACGGCGCGGGAACAAGTGCGATATCGCCGATAGCTGTTCCCGGAATTCCAGCGACAATCGCTTTGTCAGTTTTTTTAAGTTTTTCAATTTGATTTTTATAATATACAAGATCATCATCGGAAAGTGGACTAAATTCTTCGAGATTATCTTCCGGATTAAGTTTTTCCTCATCGAGCGGCGGCTGACGGTTTATCGAATCAAAAAAGTAGCCGCTTTTCGGCATACGCCCGCTCGGCAGAACAGATAAATCACCGCCGGGATAAACAAGCAGGTCGCCGTTTTCATCAATTCTTGTATTTAGCTCGCCGGGAATGAGAACTTCCTGCCCCCAGAAAGTTTTAAATGGTTTCCAATTTTCATTTTTAACGCCAAACATATTGTATTGCGCGGGAAGACCGATAATGTCGATTCCGAGAGCATCAAGAAGATCGTCTTCAATTTCACCGAGCATTTGATATGGCTCCCAAACTTTAACGGGATGTTTTTCGAGCCCATAATAATCTCTCAGTTCAGCAACGCAGGTTACGTGCATACCAGTAACAGCCGTAGCGCCGAAATCAACGGGAATTTCACCTGCGAATTGATGGTTCAGAGTTTTTTTAACTAATTGTTTAGTTGTCATAATTTCTCCTTTTTTATTAGCCACGAATTCACGAATTAATTTATAAAAATATAATTACTTATAAAAAAATTACACTGTTAATTTTAAATTAAGATTAGAATTATAATTCGTCTTTAATTCATGAATTCGTGGCTATATTATACTATTTCCAATATCTTTCTATTTCTTCGAGTGATTTTCCTTTCGTTTCGGGTACAAATTTCCAAACTACAAAAATAAGTATCACACAAAAAACCGAATAAATAAAAAACGGAAATCCATGATTAAATTTGTCTATTAAAAATTTGTTCTCATTCATCATCGGGAATGTCTGCGATACAATAAAATTCGCCACCCATAAAAAAAATGTCGCTATCGCCATCGCACGACCACGAATCTTCGTCGGGAATATCTCAGATAAAATTACCCATACAACCGGACCGACTGACATTGCAAATGATGCGATATAACAGAGTACGCAAATCAAAACGAATATACCTGTTTGATGAAAAAAGAAAGCGAGACCTGCCGCTACAAGCGAAATTCCCATTCCTACCGAACCGATATACATCAAAGGTTTTCTTCCGAGTTTATCAACCGTCCAAATAGCGATAATTGTGAACACCAAATTAACGCCGCCGACTACAACCGTCTGCATCATCGCGATATCCGTTTTTGTACCGACAACTGATTTAAATATTTCCGGCGCGTAATAGAGGAAAACGTTAATACCGACAACCTGCTGTAAAACAGCGAGAGCAATACCAATAAATAAGGCAATTCTCATTCCCGGCTTTAATAATTGTTTAAGTGAAGGACTTTCTTCCGCAATCGCATTTTCAATTTCAACCATTTCTGTTTTTGCGAAGTCATCACCGTCAACACGGGCAAGAATTTTAAATGCTTTGTCTGAAAGATTTTGTTTAGCGAGCCATCGCGGACTCTTAGGAACAAAAAACATTAGAACAAGCAACGCAACCGCGGGTAAAGATTCCGAGCCGAACATCCATCTCCATCCATAAGCCACATTCCATTTTTCGGGGTCATTGATAATTCCGGCCTGCAGGTCGATTGCCTCTCCATGCCCGGTAATATAATAATTAACAAAATAAACTATAAGCATCCCGGAAACAATTGCAAGTTGATTTAAACAAACCATACGCCCTCGAATTCGTTTCGGACTTATTTCCGCAATGTACATCGGGCTTGTCATCGAAGCGATCCCAACGCCGAGTCCGCCAATCATTCTATAGATAACGAATTCAGTAAGTGAATGCGGAATCGACGAACCGATTGCGGAAATAAGGAACAAAGCCGCGGCAACAATTAGCGCGGTTTTTCTTCCGAATTTATCGTTGAGCGGACCGGAAAATGTGAGTCCCAAAAAACAGCCAACAAGCGCGGATGAAGCTGCCCATCCCATCATGACCGGTGTAAGGTTAAAGTGCAATTTCAAAAATCCGATTGCACCGGCTATTACAGCGGTATCATATCCGAAAAGCAATCCACCGAGCGCGGCAACGAGAACGATTGATGTTAAGTAAAACAGATTTCCTTTTGATTTATTTTCCTTCATTATTTCTCCTTGATTGATTTAGTTTTTTGGAGGGTCGCCG
>JAOZSF010000409.1 GCA_029939815.1 bacterium | reverse complement strand
GACCACCGTCCTCTGTCACCTAAATTTCCCTACGAAGTAACGTGCAAAGCGCGATTATACAGAATACTATCCCCACCGGTTCCGGTATCACTTCAATATAATTTTCCTTTAACCTTGTGTATGTTTCTCCTATGTCATTGCTGATTGTCAGGGCAACAGAATAAAAACCTGTTTCGGAATAATAGTTTGTAATAATACCGCAATCGGTGCCCTCCATGTCATTCGTTCCGTTCGCATTAAAATCCCAGCCGTAGAAAATAGAAGCAACATTGCTTCCGCGGACATCTGCAGTAAAGATAACATTTTCATCCGCAACAGGTTGCAGATTGTTCGCCTGGAAATTGCACCAAAGAGCGAGCGGGGTTTCATAAGCGCCGATATCAACTGTGCCATAAAGAATTCGATCAAGTCCCGACAGGTCGGTTGAAGATGTCATCCAGTTCAAATTAGCGCCGGCATTAACGCAGAGAGAATCTGAATTGAGACGATAATCCCCTATCGCGGGATTAACAAGCATCGGGTCATTAGTAATATTTCCCGCGCCTTCAAAATAAGGATAAATGCAAGAATAATCCAAAGAACCGTTGCCCGGAATATCAACTAAATAATTTTCATCTCCATTGAAATATACAATCGAATTACTCGCGTAACCGGGGGACCAGGTGGATTCAGGCGTGCTGTAAAATCTAATTCCGTCAGCACGGTCATCGGAAGAATTATTGCAAATAGTAGAGTTTTCAATTTCGCCGGAGAACCATAATTCTATTCCACCGCCGCTTGTTATAGCATGGTTACCGTAAACGAGGGAATTTCTTACATGAGCAAGCCTCTCGGCGAAAACACCTCCGCCATAAGTAGCGGAATTGCTGTAAATGATACATTTATTAATAATTCCTCCGTCAAAACCGGAAATATAGCGCACGCCGATTCCTGCACCGTTAAAAGCGGAATTACTGCAAATGACAGAGTTTTCAATAATACCAGCTCCAAGGAAACAGACGCCGCCGCCAATAGCATCAGCGAAATTATTGCTGATAATGCAATTACTAATTTTCTGTCCTTCCCAGAAAGTGCAAATACCCCCGCCGTCATTTTCGGAAGAGTTATTATAAATTACAGAGTCTTCAATTTTAGAGTTATTATTCAAATAGACGCCGCCGCCGTTATCATTTCCATCGACGTGATTATCATGAATCGAGCATTTTGAAATAGTCGTAGAGTTGTAGGCGATAATTCCTCCACCACCCCAATGTTCAGCGAAATTATGAGAGATTTCAGAATTAACAATTAAGATTTCAGAAGTAAAACTATTAGCGTAAATTCCACCGCCACTGTTTCCTGAAGCGTAATTACCTTTAAACACGCAGTTTGAAATGAAGCAGTTGCCAATTAAATAAGCGCCCCCGCCTTCATGCCCTTCGCAATCTAAAATATCGGAATTAATAATTGCGCCTCGATTATTGAAATACACTCCGCCGCCATTATCCTCTAATTCGGCAGTAGTATCTGCATTTGTCAAAGTAAAACCATCAATAGTTGCGTCTGCATTATCAATATAAAAACACCGATGCCCGTTTCCGTTTATAATAGTTTCTGATTTACCGTTTACGCTTGAAATAAGAATATTCTTTTCAATAAGAATTTGATTTTCGAGTGAGTAAGTTCCGTTTGTAACTATGACAAAATGCCCGTCTAACGTAGCGTCAACAGCGTCTTCAATTTTGTGTGCAGCGGTTTCCCGGGAAGTAAATGGAAAAATGTTACTTCCTGCCGAAGCGACATAATGAATATTTGTATTAAAAGAATAGATATAATTTTGGAGGAAATATTCCGCAGATTCTCCCGCAGAATTACTCACAATAAGGTTCACGGAAAATCGACCTTCGTTTGTATAAATATAAACCGGAGAATTAGATTCAACACCCGAAAAATCAATAATTCCATCATTATTAAAATCCCAGTAATAAGATACCGGATTAGTTTCGCTGCCGGTTGTAATTCCGGTAAATTGAACAGTTAGAGGAGTTAAACCTTCGCGGGGAGATCCACTGAACGCGCAAGCAATCCCACCATATTCATAACAGCCGAGATCGACAATTCCATCAATAATACGGTCATTCCCTGCTAAGTCTTTTGCTCCGGTCATCCAGTTAAAAAACTCACCTGTGTTAATGCAAGCCGAATTTGCAGTAAGTCTATAATTGCCGCTATCTATATTCAAAAAGCCGGGATAATTTGTGATATTATTACTGCCCGGAAGAGAAGCGTCAGCGCAGCAGTTAGAAAACACAGCGCCACCTGTATTTGTATAATCGCCAAAAGTATTAAAATAAATAATAGAGTTATGGAATTCGCCGGGACTTTTCGCAAAAACACCATAACCGGTATTAGTTGCAATAGTACAATTAACAACTTTTGTCGTACCGCTATTATCGAAATAATAAATACCACCGCCGTCATTTTGAGCGATCAAACTGTTCCTGAGTTCGCCACCTTGCATGAACATAACGCCCTGAAAATTATTATCAATAATTTTACAAGAATCTACCAGGCCGCCATTAAACAATCTTATTCCTCCTCCGCCAATATCTAAAGCGGAATTATTTTCGATAATCGAGTGAATAACAGTCGCGCCTTTAAAAAGTGAGATACCGCCGCCATCT
>JAOZSF010000408.1 GCA_029939815.1 bacterium | reverse complement strand
ATTTATTTTCTTTTATTAAGAACATCTTTTTCATAAGCATACATGTCGTCAATCCATTCTACTCCGACGGGAACATTTTGCCGCGAACAGTAGTAATCCCAGATTGCGCCGAAAGGCATGGTTTTCATTTCTTCCATAAGGGCAAGTTTGCCTGCGCCATCACCTTTAGTTTCAAGCTGTTTTAATTTTTCTGTCGGGTCAAGCAATGCGTAAAGAATACCTTTCATTGCTGCGCGGGTTCCGATAGTCCAAGCGCCTATTCTGTTAATGCTTGCATCGAAGAAATCGAGAGCAATGAAAGCTTTACCGAAAGCGTTTCCTCGTTCGAGTTCGAGGAAAACATTTTTAAGATCATCATTAAAAAGAACCACATGATCACTGTCCCAGCGGATTGGGCGGCTGACGTGCATTAAGAGATTATTTTTAAACTGCAACGCGGAAGAAATTTTATCATGAATAGTTTCTGTAGGATGAAAATGTCCCATATCAAAGCATGGAATTACGTTATTTGTCATCGAGTAACCGAGATAAAATTCGTGTGAACCGACAACATATTCCTCACTGCCGATACCAAACAATTTACATTCGACCGCATCGATACATTTAGAAGTATCCACCCCGTTTGCTTTATCGAAAATTTTGTCATAGGAATCTTTCAGACGCGCGCGTGGTGACCATCTGTCAGCCGGAACATCTTTAGCTCCATCCGGAATCCAGAAATTAATAACACAAGGTTCGCCCTGATTTTCCGCGAAAGCTTCGGCGATTTTTCTACATGCAATACCGTGACGAATCCAATAAGCGCGAATTTCTTCGTCAGCGTTTGAGAGAGTGAATCCGTCAGCAGCTTTTGGATGTGAGAAAAACGTAGGGTTAAAATCCAAAGCGATATTGTTTTCTTTTGACCATTCCATCCATTTCGCGAAATGTTCAGGTTTAAGTTGATCGCGTTCAACCGGTCCGTCTGTTTCACAATAGAAAGCGTGAATATTGGCTTTCTTCTTTCCGGGGATTAAACTAAAAGCTTTAAGCATATCGGCACGAAGTTCATCGCCTGTTCTTGCGACACCGGGATAATTACCTGTAGCCATAATCCCGCCTGAAAGTGCTTCGTCCGGACTTTCGAGTCCGCGAACGTCATCACCCTGCCAGCAATGGACTGAGACGGGTATTGAATTAATTTTTTCTAATGCTTTATCAACATCTACGCCGATTTTTGCGTATGCTTTTTTAGCGAAATCAAATTGTGCATTAATTTCGTTATCGATAATTTTGTTATCGCTCATTATTTTACTCCTTACTATTAATTAACTGCTATAATAAAAATACAGTATTTAAAGGTGCAATTTATTTGCAAATTGCACGCTGATAGTATATAATATCATAAAATGAAATAAAAACAATAGATTTATCGTTCCAATTAACTATGTTTTTTGACACTTAATAAATGAAAAATAATATTTCACAAAACAATTCTTTCTTTAAATACATCACCGTAAGTGAGCACGACATCGACTGGGGATTGTATTTAATGGGCTCCGGATTTGCTCATACTTCACCAAATGAATCCTACCCGCCGGCAGGTCACCCAACTGCTTACAATTTCAACTGGAAGCGCGGCAGAATAATCAATGAGTTCCAAATGCTGTATATATCGAAAGGTTGCGGTGAATTTGAAACCATAAAGACCGGAAGATTAGCAGTAAATGAAGGAGATGTGATTTTTCTGTTCCCGGGGATTTGGCATCGCTACCGTCCGGACAAGAAAATCGGTTGGACAGAGTACTGGATATCATTCAACGGCGAGATTCCTGAGCGTCTGCTTCACCGCAATATTTTTTCTCCCGAGACTCCTGTTGTTCATCTTGGTTACAATGCCCAGTTAATAACACTTTATAAGGATATTTTTGATTTAGTAAGTGAAGAAGCGATTGGCAGTCATCAATTGATAGCTTCAATGACAATGCAAATAATGGCAATGATTCGCGCAGCGATACTGAAAAAAAGTTCCGGCGGAAGTAATGTTGACAGAATAATTGCCGATGCTAAAAAAATTATCACTCATCATATTAATAAAACTATAAATATGGAGGATCTGGCAGATGACCTCCACATAAGTTATTCCTGGTTCAGAAGAATGTTTAAACATCATACAGGACTCCCGCCAAACAAGTATCATCTTCAGCTTCGGATAAATCGCGCGAAAGAATTATTATGCAACACGAATGATTCGATTAATACGGTATCTGAAAAAACCGGTTTTTCATGTGCGTATCATTTTATGTCGATATTCAAAAAGCATGTTGGAGTAACGCCAACGCAGTGGCGGAATTTAAGCAGAGGGCAGGTTTGAATCCGTAATCCGTAATCCGTAATCCGTAATCCGTTATCTGTGATCCGGTGTTTGCGAATATCCAAAAAAATTCGTGGGTGGCACAAAGTTATTCAAATTTATGGCGTGTATGCTTCGAGTTTGTTAATTGAACAAATTCCATTTTCTTTCTTTTCCACTTCAACAACATAACGTTTTTTACGAGTTGATCCGACAGCTTCAGTAGATGATTTAATTCCGTCTTTCCTCGTTGAAGGTTTTAAGGTTTGCGCTTCCACTTCGACTGTAAATACAGAAGAATCGACTGTCAAAATATTACAGCATCTTTCAAACGCT
>JAOZSF010000407.1 GCA_029939815.1 bacterium | reverse complement strand
AAAGAATCGTTCCGGAGTTCATTCAACATCAAATGACGAGTGAACGAATAGTTCCTGTAGCAAAAAAATATCTCTCAGATAAAAATTATTATGATAAGACTGTGCAGGAATTGAAAAAGGTTCACGAAGATTTATGTCATGGAGATGCCGGAGAAAACGCCGCGGAAGAAATCTGCAAATATTTAAAACGCTAAATTATTTTTTAACGCTATAGAAGCTAAAGACGCTATTGATTTCTCTTCTAATTGCGTTTGCAATTTCTGCGGTTCATGCGTTAATTTAAGCGTTGGCGTTTTTATTTTGCAATAAAGGTTATCAAAATGCGCAAAATTATTGTGCTTACAATTCCTGCTGCAATATCATCTGCCATAACACCCCATCCGCCTTTAATTTTCTGTAATTTCCCGATCGGGAAAGGTTTAACAATATCGAAAAATCTGAATAGTATAAATCCTACTATAATGTTGAACAGTGAAAATGGTAGGGCAAAAAGTGTTATCATCATTCCCACGACTTCATCAACTACGACTTCTCCCGGGTCGATTTTTCCGAAGTATTTTTCATAAGCTGAACTTGCGATAACACCAATTGGGATAAAAACAATTAGGAACAGAAGTTGCAAAAGGATTTGATAATAGTCGTATGGGACAAGAGATATTGCCCATAAAACACCGATTCCGGCAATCGAGCCTACAGTTCCCGGTGCAATCGGAAATAGTCCTACGCCAGCGAAAGTCGCGATAGATTTTGACAAGTTTTTTTTCACAGATTCTGCTTATAAAGTGAACGATAGCGCCAAAGATATATTGCACCTGAGATAAGAGTTAAAGCGACGACACCGATATAGAGGATTTTCAGAGCGAAAGGGATATATTCAAAAACAAAGTTTATATGAATTGACGGAAATGTATTTGACAATTCCTGATAAGAAAGAAAAACAAGTGTAGCAATAATTACACTCATCTGCCAGCCGGTTTTGTGTTTACCAATAGCTTCGGCTGCCATAACAGTATTTTTTTTTGCTGCAAGGAGACGTAATCCTGTCACAAGAAAATCTCTTGAGATAATAACAACGACATACCACGGTTTAACAATATCCGGCATAATAGCGATAAAACAGATTAGCGCGGCAGAAACGAGGATCTTATCTGCAAGCGGGTCAATCAATCCTCCGAAATCACTTGTAATATTTAATTTTCTTGCGATGTAGCCATCGAGCCAGTCAGAAATACTTGCAACAACAAACAAAGCGAGAGCGATAGTTTTTCCATAAGGTAAATCCGACATAAGTGCCGGTAAAAATATGAATGGAATAAGAATTCTTGTGAGAGTAATTTTATTTGCTGCGTTCATTATGAAGAATGGATTAATGGATTAATGGATTAATGTGCCAAAAAGGTCATAAGTATCCGCGTTTTTTATTTCTACATCAACAATTGTCCCCTGTTGCATTTCCGGTGTTTTTTCGATATAAACCAAACCATCTACATCCGGCGCGTCCCAGACAGTTCTCCCAACAGCATTTTTTTCATTCACATAATCGATAATTACCGGCAGGACTTTTCCAATGAGTTTTTGGTTATTGTCAAAAGAGATTTGTTGCTGTAATTCCATGATAATTTTTTGACGTTCAATCTTAGTTTCTTCCGATATCGGATCTTGTAAATCAAATGCAGAAGTATCTTCTTCCTGTGAATATTGAAAAGCCCCTAATCGGTTAAATTTAAAGTCGGAAATAAATTGTGTCAACTCATTAAATTCCAAGTCGTTTTCGTTAGGATAACCTACAATCATAGAAGTTCTTATCGCCGCGTCCGGAATAGCAGTTCTTATTTTTTCAAGAAGATTAAGCGTGAATTTCTTGCCCGGTCTTTTCATGCTGCACAAAATATCATCAGAAATATGCTGAAGAGGGATATCAAAGTAGGGACATATTTTTTTTTCAGACGCTATTACTTTAATAAGTTCATCAGTTATTGATGCCGGATAAAGATATTGAAGTCTGATCCATTTAATCTGATCAATATCACAGAGTTGTTTAAGTAAAGACGAAAGAGAATATTTTTCATCAAGATCGCTGCCATAGGAGCTTGTATCCTGAGCGATAAGGTTCAATTCAACTACTTCCTGTTCAGCCATTTGGCGTGCGACATTGATGATTTCATTTTGAGGAACAGATTTATAATGTCCGCGAATGCCTGGAATTGCGCAGAAAGAACACAAATGATCGCATCCGTCTGCAACCCGTAAATAAGCATAATGCTTAGGGGTTAATCTGACCGCGTGTTTATGGTTAACCAGCGTCAGTTCTTCTGGAAACCATGAAGTGACAGTTTTGGCGATAGAATTTTCAGAAGCAATATCCAGCCATAAATCGACTTCAGGAATTTCATCGGCAAGCTGTGAACCGTAACGTTGCGGCAGACATCCCGCCACAATAATTTTTTGTTTATCGGATTTAATTTGTATTAGTTCAAGAATTGACTCAACCGATTCCTCTCTTGCCGGTTCAATAAAGGAACATGTATTAACGAGCATAACATCTGCTAATTCAGGATTATCAGTTAAAGAGAATCCGGTTGGCAAAAGATGTCCCATCATTGATTCGGTATCAACTTGATTTTTAGCACAACCGAGAGAAATAATAAAAAGCTTGGGCATTATTAAGATTTTGGAAGCGGTTC
>JAOZSF010000406.1 GCA_029939815.1 bacterium | reverse complement strand
GGATTTTGATAAAGACGGAATTACTGACCAATGGGGTTTTGCTTTTACTTTCTTTAGAATTTTTGCTTATGTTTTGATGCAGCAATGGGAAGGAGGGCTGATAGCCGACAACGGCGTTTGCATGATGAACGACCCCAAAAATATTGCTGCTTTACAATTTTGTGCTGATTTTGTGCTTAAACATAAACTCGCTCCGATACCTGAAAACATGAACTCATGGATTGGTTTCCGGCAAGGAAAAGTTGGCATGGTTATTGACGGCGTCTATATGGTTGGCGATCTAAAAAGGCAGGGAAATTTAGATTATGCCGCGGCGCCGGTTCCGAAAATCGGACAGAATCTCGCCACATGGGCCGGCTCGCATAATCTTTGCATTAGAACAGGATTAAAAGAAAAAAAACTTGAGGCGGTTTGGAAGTTTGTTAAATTCCTCTCTGACAACAGTCTTGACTGGGCGGATGCCGGGCAAATTCCTGTTAGAAAAAGTCTGCGAAATACTGATAGATTTCGACAAATGCACGTTCAGTATGCTTTTTCAAAACAAATTCCTTACGGGAAACCAAGCCCTAAAGTTTCTTCTATTTTTGAATTATGGTCTGAATTTGATAATGCTATTGACAAAGCGATTCGTGGAAAATCTTCTCCGAAAAAAGCGCTGGATTTGGCTACAAAAAATTACAATAAAGTTGTTTCAAGAAAACAAAAATATCAAAGTTCCATGAATAATAACTTATCAAAACCTGTTGTAGTTTCTAAAAAAAATAAAAATAAAAATAATTTAAAATCTCCCTATTACACTATCTATCCAGAAATTCTGCATTCTATTGATGACCGCTTATTCGGCAGTTTTTTGGAACACGCAAGCTGGCACGGAGAAACCGGTGTTGAAGCCGCACTTATTCCGGGAACTCGAAAATTACAGAATGGTGTTCTCAAAAAAATTCGGCAAATGAAAATTTCCGTGCTTCGATTCCCGGGGGGTACTGATATTGATTATGTTTCCTGGACAGATATGATCGACAATGTTCCGGGACGTACGAATGCTGCCGGAAAACTTTTGCCGCGGCCGGTTTCTATTGGTCATAAAGGAGGTTCGGTTTCAAATAATTTCGGGTTTGACGAGTTTCATCGGTTATGCAGGGATTTAAAATGCGAGGCGATTATTCCTGTTAATTTGCGAGATGCCGTAAAATCCGTTAAACCATTGAAGGAAGCTGCTATGAACGCCGCGAGCCTTGTTGCGTATTGCAACGCAACGACAAACGCAAAACTGCCGGATGGCATGTTAAACTGGCCAGCTGTTCGTGCCGCAAACGGTTTTGCCAAACCATTCAAATTCAAATATTTTCAAATTGGAAACGAACCATGGTTCTATTATGATTCTCTTGAGAAATATTTCGATTGCATTACGAATTACGTTGATTTAATGCACAAAATTGACCCGAACATTGAATTTATTATGGACGCTTTTCCGCCGGGAAGCGCTGAGAAACTTAGCCGCGCTCTCAAAAATCACAAAATTTATTTCGCGCATCACATGTATTTGCCTTGGAGTTTGGACAATAACAATATTGAGAAAAACGGAAAAAATATTTCCGCTGCTAAACTTACAAAAGAAGAAATCTGGTATGCCTGGGTCGGTATCCCAAACTCTTTTAATAAAAACGGCGAATCGATTTTGATTGCTGATACTGTTGATAAAGGCAGAGAATTAAATGTTCCCATGGCGGTTACCGAATGGAATTGGAACTCTTGGTGGGAAGTGCCGGAAGCTCCTTTTGAATCTGCTCTTGCAGGAGGTATCGGCGCTGCCGGGTTTATGCACGCAATGATGAGAGAAGGCGATGCAATTAAAATTGCCTGCCAGTCTATGACTGTGGGGAAATGCTGGTTTCTTACCGCCATTCGAGTCTGCGAGTCAGAATCTTTTGAACCGTTTTTTATGCCTGCCGGACAAATGTTGATGTTTTATTCAAAATATCACGGCAGCAAAATGTTGAAAACGATAGGTAAAAAGATTCCTACTTATAAACAGCCCCTAAAAATGAACTGGCTGCACCCGCAGGAAAAAATCGCTTTTGTTGATGCTTTAACGACTGCAGATAAAAACGTAATATATTTTCATGCTATCAATCGGCATTTTTCTAATGATATTTCAATCACTATTGATTTATCAAGATTCAAAAATTTAAGGTCTAATGCTGTTCAGCATATTTTTCAGACAAAAACTATAGAATCTTATTATCCGGACGGCCCGGCAATCGGTTTTTTTTCCGACAAAAATTTGACGTTGGATAGAAATAAAATAACAGTAATTTTGCCGGCTCATTCTATTTCGTGCATAGAGTTTCACAAAGCAAAATAATCAAAATAATACTAATGACAAAATTGCTATTCTTGGAAGAATTGACGTTGATTTTGTTTGTAGAATGGCTCCGGAAGATGTTTACAATCGAACAAAAAATATGCTCAAAATCTCTACTGATCATGGGGCTTATGCTCTTGGAACCGGAAACAGTGTTCAGGAATATGTGCCTGACGAAAATTATTTTGCCATGATTCAGGCGGTTCATGATTTCAGATAAATATATTATATTTTTTAAACTTTTAACCTTAAATTATTTTTTTTTATGAAAAAAATTGTTATTGTTGGTGCGGGAAGTGTCGTCTTCTCAAGTAGATTAACCG
>JAOZSF010000405.1 GCA_029939815.1 bacterium | reverse complement strand
TTCGGGATTATTTATTTTAGTTTTCATTTCAAGAACCCTTTCGGTCTTCGACCACCTCCCTTTATCAGGGGTGGAATCGGGTATTCATTATGCGAATAATGTTTTTAATTTATTTTTATGATGTTTCACAGGAACATTGTTAGGGCAGATTTGATCACATTTCCCGCAATCCGTGCATTTCGTAATATCAAGTTGAGCGTAAGTTTCACGCGCGACTTCATAATATTCATTATCCGCCATATAATAATCGGCGCAGCGCATCATATCGGCAACCGGAACACCCTGCGGGCAGTTTTTGCTGCAAGTGCCGCACATAATGCAATGTCCTGTCATGCCCATTGCAGCGATTTTTTCGATTTCTTTTTCTTCATTTGGGGTTAATTTTTCTTTTGAAGCGGCGATCATTTTATTAATATCCGCAAAAGTTTTGAGTGTTTTATTAATAGTTGTAACAGCCGGAATGGAAAGATATTTAGGAACTGACTGCCAGTAATTCTCGCTGTTCATTTGTCGTTTAGTTTTCATAAGAATAATACCGACACCTTGCTTTTCCGCTTCTGCCAAAACATTAGCGCAATCTTTTTGCATAGTGAGATTATAAGACGGCATAAACGCGTCATAGAACCCCTGTTTCAACGCTTCTTCCATACATTCTTTCATTTCGCCGTGAGTAGTGAGTCCTATATACTTAAATTTCCCCATTTTTTTCCATCGTTCGGCGCCTTTTTTATATTTGTCTTTTTTTACGTCACTTACTTTATGAAGATTAAAGAAAGCGATGTCAACGGAATCAACACCGAGTATTTTCAACGCCGCATCCATTTTTTCATCATCGTCCGGCGCCCAGGTGATTTTCAATCCGATAATAACTTTATCCTGCTGACCTTTAATAGCTTTTGCGACATTTTTAATCGCTTTACCTCCGGCATAACCGGTTGAAGTATGAAAAAAATTGATACCGTTTTTCATTGCGTATTTCAGAACTTGCGGGGATTGACCTCCGCCGGTACCGACGGAAACGACCGATAATTTCAGATCGGTTTTACCGAGTTTTCTGAGTTGGAGTTTTCCGGTCGTTTTTTGTTTTTCATCAGATTTTTCTTTTTTAATTTCTTTCGTCTTTTTCGATGAAAGAGTTTTAGCAACTGATGTTCCCGCAACGGTGCCTGCCGCGATCAGCCCTGCTGCTCTTAAAAAGCCACGTCTGCTGATTTGTTTTTGTGCATTCATTTTTAACTCCTGTATTATGTTAATTGATAGTCGCTGGAATTGGTATAAAGATCAAATTTTATATTTTTAATTTTGCCTCCGGATTTGGTATTTCTACTGCGGGATATAAGCTATGATAACTCAAAATCCACGAGCCGATCAATCCGACAATTGCTACCGGCAGCAGAAAACTTGCATTAAATAATTCTACCGCGAGGAAAGTCATTGCGACCGGCACGTGGGCAACTGCGCCAAAAAAGCCGAGCATTCCTGTTGCGCCGAGCACAATCGCGTTAAAGCCAATCAATCTGGCAAGTAAAATACCGAGACAAGCGCCGAAGAACAATGTCGGCATGACTAAGCCGCCACTTGCTCCGGAACCGACAGTAAGATTTGTAGCGATCATTTTCCCGATCATCACAATCAAAAGAACTGAGATAGGAATTTGCCACGCCTGCCGCAGAATTAAGGCCAGTGACATAGTACTCATTCCACGAACAGTATAATTGCCATTAGTGTATGAGTGAACGAACCAAATGACCAACCCTGTTAGAAAGCCTCCGATTGCCGTTCTGAAATAAATTTTAATTTTAATATTATCAAAGAGTTTTTGCATACCTCTGAACACCCCGATATAAAGAGGACCTACGATACCAATCATCAATCCGAAGACAACAAACAAAGGGACATGAGTTGCACTTATTTGATATTTTAATAGTTGTGCCGGAATAACAAGTAATGGTCTTGGTTGAAAAAGCCAGGAAATAAAAAACGCGAATAAACTTGAGAACATACACGTTAACAAAGGGGCATATTTAATTCCCCGGAGTAAAAGCACTTCACAACCGAATACCGCGCCGGCGATGGGTGCGTGAAACATTGCGCCGAAAGAAGCCGACACGGCACTGATAACTACATATTCCCTTGGAATAGTTTTAAGTTTAAGGATTTGAGATACTTTTTCACCAATCGAAGTTGCCATTTGCAAAGCCGGACCTTCTCTTCCGCCGGACCCACCCATACACAGTGTTAGAATCGTTGCGATGAATTTAGCCGGAAGAGTAACAATTTTAATAGGTTTATTACGCAAAATTGCTCTGATAATATGATTTGTTCCGTGTCCACTGGCGATTGGGACTTTATGAATAATAATGCCCGCGAGAAAAAGACCGAGAGTTGGCAGCAGTAAAGTAGAGAATAAGTTATTAAATGCCGGAGCGGTCATGTCCGAAAATTTAATCAGGGCAATTCTAAAAGCAACCATTAGCAAGCCGACGGAAGTACCAATAATGGCGCCTGAGATGACCCATTCAACAGCTTCGTATCCAAGATTGGCGAGTTCTTTAAAATAATCGGCGAGAGTTTTTTTTATGAAATTTGACATTTTATCAATTCTAAAATCTAAAATGAGAAAGTTATATAGCGCCAAAGGTTAGAAATCCAAATTGTGTGGATTTCAGTTTAGACATTATAAAGTATA
>JAOZSF010000404.1 GCA_029939815.1 bacterium | reverse complement strand
CCGCAGCCAGCGGCAGCGGCTACAGCCTGAAACCTGAAACCTATTCCGCAGCCAGCTGCAAAATCCCCTCTTGAGAGGGGTGGCTGCGTGAGCAGACGGGGTGTGTTGGTCATCACCCGAATTCCGCTGCCACCGATCAGCTTGAAATTTCGGCTTTCAATGATTGATAATCCGTTTTTCCTGTGCCGAGGATTGGTATCGCATCAATTTTCTTCACAAAAGATATGCGGGATAAATTACCGAAACCGGCTTCACGTAAAACATTATTAGCTTCATCAACCGAGATGTCTTCCGTTGTAAAAAGATAAATTTCAGGTCGCTTGCCTTCTTCTTCTTTTGCGCTGACAGCGATTTTCTCCATCTCTTCGCCACCTGACTGCCATTTGTTTCGCAGCGCGGTTTCTATTGCGGGCAGACTAATCATTTCGCCGCCGATTTTTATAAACCGTTTTAATCTGCCGGAAATAATTAAGGAGCCGTTTTCAGTTAGAAATCCGAGGTCACCTGTGTTATACCATAAATTCCCGTCTAATTCAATAAAAGGATTCGGCGGATTTTTTCCGTAATATCCTTTGAAAATACTATCGCCGCAAACAATAAATAATCCACGCTCACCCTGCGGTAAAACTTTTCGCGAGTCAACATCAATAACACAAACTTTCACACTGTCAAGCGGTCGGCCAACTCCTTCCGGCTTTTCGTTTGGTCTGGTAATTGAAACAACTGGGGAACATTCAGTAATTCCGTACCCCTCCAATAAATTAGCGCCGGAGTTTAAATTTTCCACCGCGCGGAATAATTCTTCAGGCGCTTTTTCCGCTCCAACAACAAATATTCTAACTGAATTCAATTGTTTTTCCTTAGCGGCTTTAATAATTCCATTAACAAAAGTCGGCGTTCCGGGAATAATTGTGGCTTTCCAGTTTTTTATCCCACGGGCAAGTTTGCGGGATTCAGTCGGATTGGGATAGTAAGCAGTTCGTAATCCGATAAGAAACGGCAGTAAAGCTGTTATTGTCAAACCAAAAGAATGAAAAGGAGGAAGAAATCCGTAAATAACATCCTCATCTGTAAAATTTAAAATTGTCGAACAGTCATTTATATTTGTAAGAAGGTTTTTATGGGAAAGTGGTACACCTTTCGGCATCGCTTCCGATCCGCTTGTGAATAAAATGACGGCGGTATCGTCTTCGGAACAATTTTGCAGTTGAAGTTTCTTAATCAGAGATTCGGCAGATTTCGAGGAACTGAGTAAAGCGGCAAGTTTAGTTTTCAGATTTATTTTTTCACGTTTCAAATCTTCAAGGAAAATTAACAAATGTTCAATTTCATCAAAAGCGACATTATCGAGATTGTCAACAAATCTCATTGAAGTTAAAATCGCTTTAATTTCTGAAATTTCAACCACGTGGCGTAAATTCCTTTCGCCGAGTGTCCAGTTAATCATAACAGGGATTTTGCCGGCAAGCAAAACCGCGAAAAAGATGATATTTGCTCCGGCGGAAGCGGGGAGCATAATCCCGATTTTATCGCCGGGTATTTTTTTGATAACTGAAGCGAGAACAAGTGCGGCAATTTTTGTTTTTTTATAAGACAAAACACCGGACAAATTATCAGCAATTGCCTGGCAATTTTTCATCCTGTCACAGATATTTAAAAAACATTCCTGGATTGTTTTTCCTTCGGGTGGAAGAACAGAAGGACGGTTTTTCACCTCGCCCCACTGTGATATTTGTTCATCAGTTTCATCTTCGGATTTTGTGTTTTTGCCGGCGGCGATTGTAATTACCGCGCCAACGGTTGTTAAATCAACGAGAGAGACGTCTTGAACATCAAATTTCAAATCCAGCCAGTCAATTACATCCGCCATTTCGAGAGAATCGAGTCCCAAATCTTTCCCAAGCAGCATTTCCGGTTTAATGGTTTCCGGAGAACGGTTCGCCATTCTCGCGAACTCATCAATTACACCGTTTTTAATTGAATCGGGAATATTGGAAATGTTAATCATTTCCTGTTTTTTAATTCCGGCAATTTCAGGCTCTTTCATTGTCCATCGGGAATAGGGGACAAGTTGTAACGGTTCACTACTGGGCAAATTGTACCAATTTTCCAGCCAGTGATTTTGTTCCGCACGTGAAGCGTTTTTTGGGAATTCAACCGGATTTTCAATAAACTCGATTGTTATTTTTCTTCTTGGTGTGAAAAAAATTAAATTTTTTAATAAAATTCCGGCACCGATGAGCATTCGTTTGACAAGATCAGGCCGTTTGCCTTCAAAAGCATAAGAAAAAGAGCTGCCCCACAAACCGCGTGTTCGCGCAATAAGTATATTTGCCTGCGGCGCTTTTTGGAGAAGAGTGTGCAGCGCCGATGCTCCGCCGATAATTTCACTGCCGTCGCGTGAGAGTCTGCCTGAAGGGTAGAGTAAAAAGTTTTTTCCTTCATTAAGCCCCACTGCCATTTTGTCGAGAGTTTTATTTATTCTTCTGATTTTAAATTGGCTGCGACCGGTTTCCATGTCCGGCATTGGCAGTGCGCCGATTAATTTGAAGAATTTATTTAAAACGGGCATATTATAAAAATCTTCGAGAACGATTGGACTCGGCTGTAACTTTTTCCAAAGGACGATTGAGATAATAACCGGATCGATTTCTGCGGGATGGTTTGGTAAGACTAAAACTCCCTTATCATTTTTAATTT
>JAOZSF010000403.1 GCA_029939815.1 bacterium | reverse complement strand
CGCGCCTTTATTACTGTACTCCAAATAAAATATCCTTCACTCGAAATACGCCATAAACTCCTCCCCTGCAAAGGGGAGGTGGTCGAAGACCGGAGGGGTTCTTAATCAAAAGCAAAAACCAGGCATCCGCCGGTCAGGTGCTTTTGTTACTTTACACTCAATAACATTTTATTTTGTTTATTAAGCGTAATTTCCCTCGAGAAGATTATTTCCACTCCCCTGCCTGTTTTTTCGATTTTACAATCAACTTTTTTCTTTCCGAGTTTTACGGATATTTTTTCGCTGAACGGAATGTCAATCTGAATTTTTTTCAGTTTTATTTTGCCGTAACGAACATCTATTTCAACTTCAGTCGATTTTTTATCAATTTTTTGAGAGTAGAGTCCCCATCCGGAATCAACAGAGAAAAATGTTTTGAAATTCTCTTCGTTGATTTTTGGAGAAAAGGTCAGTTTCCTGTTCGGCATGTCAGCCAAAAATCCGGAAAACGCAAGCAATAACGCGTAACTCGCCATCGCACGCGCGTAATGATGACCGCATTCAACTTCATCAAAAGGATTCCATTTAACTCCGTTGTATCTTTCACGAACCGCTTCAACAACCTTTAACGCCTTTTCCGCTTTGCCGCGATAAGCGAGAAGCGCTGCAACAGCATACTCAATCCCGGTCCAAACTTCTTCGGAATACGGGAATGGGAATCTTTCTTTTTCACCTTTGGGCCATGAACATAAAACTGTGCCGGCCTCATCATCGAGCGCGTAAACCCGCTGCACATTAGCGTGATCGAAAAAGTCAGTTTTAAAATTATATTTAAAAATACTGTCAACCGTTTTATTTATATTTTTGCTTTTGTAAAGATCGCCAAGTCCCGTTATTTCAGCAAATAACTGCCCGAGAAGCTGGTCACTTAAGCAACCATTTCCATATTGATATTTCGGATAGCCGTTAACTGTTGGACCTCGCCACCAGTCATCATTAGCGAGATTTTTCGGCAGACCTTTTCCGGTTGCCGCATCAAGGTTTACTTTTTGGATATAATATTCGCCGTTAAAAAGATTTTCATCCGACCACTTACTTCCTTTCACAAAAAGTTCATGGTAAAAATCCGCGGATTCTTTGTCGCCAAGATGTGATGACATTTCTTCCGCGGCACGCAGGGCTCCGAGATAAAACGAACCGCACATTGTGTTTGGACCCCAAAAATTAATATCGTAAGTATTGTGTTGAATTCCTTCCATCACGCCGTCTTTATCGAAGTCCCATTTTTGGAAAGAGTAGTCAACAGTTTTCTTAATTTTCGGCCAGAGAGATTTTAGCCATTCGTCATCACCGAGAATTTTCCAGTCACGATACGCTTTTAACACGCAGCCGAACTGCCCGTCTGCACAAGCGAAAGTTTCTTTACCGAGTTTATCGCCAAGCGGGAGGTCGAGCCGAAAATCCATCGCGCCATTTTTATCAACACCGTATTTATACTCGCTTTCGCGAATGTTTCTTTCAAGCGCCGGAAAAAGAAACGGAATCATCTGCTGGTAATTCCAAACATGAGTGCATGTCCCGTGACAACATCCTTTATCGTTATGACAACCTTCCCACGCCCAGAAATCGCCGTTCTCAAAGCGAAGGCAAGTCGGGGATTTCAATATTGAACTTGTCATTGTAACTGAATCAATAACATATTCCGGCAAAGTAGTTTCGCGAATAGTTTCATCGTAAAGCTTTGTTTCTTTTTCGAGCCGGTTAAGATTTTTAATAACATATTCAGCAACATCCCACGCGTCTTTCCATTGAGCTTCCGCGAAAGTTTTGTAAGGTACTTCCGCGCTTTCCTTTCCGAAAGGCATTAAGGTAAAAGGTGCTTTCCCTTGGGAAGTGAGCCATGAAACGACAAATGGAATTGTCTTTTTTTCGCCGGGTTTTAAAGAAAACTGCGCACCGATCGTTCCGCGGTCATCAGTTAAATAATCTTTTTTCGGCAAGGCGTTAAGTTCACCTGTTTGTGCCTGAGTCCAGAAATCAGTTATACTGTCGAACCATCCTCCGCCGTACCAATGAGCGAGTTTAGTGATTTTTTTATGAGGAGTTGCGACAACTATTGAGCCGGTAACATTATTTTTCTTTTCATCATTTTTTTGAGTAAAAAGAATCCCGCGAGCGGTTTTTGTATCTTTAAATTTATTGATTTTATTTTTTTCAATCGCGCAATTTTGTTGATTGCTACCGACAATATTTGTCATATTCATAAATATGGTTGCATCAACTCTTTTCTTTGTAGGGTTTGTAATTGTCCATTGAAAAATCGCGCACGGAATTGATGAATCCTTACCATTATGCGGAATAAATGGATTCCACGCGGTGAGTTCAGCACGTAAAGGCATTTTCTTATCCTTAAATTCTATGTTCGCAAATGGATAAGACGCAGAAAAAACAGCTTCACGAAAATGAGGTAAACCCGCTCCGGTGGTCGCATCAAACCCGTGAGCTCCGCGACCGTATTCTCTTGCAACGGGACCTTGCAGAACTTTAGTTACGGGAGTTCTGTTTTTTGTTTTTGCGTAAAGAGTAAAAAACGAGAACGGATTTGAATTTCCTTTACCGGGAGAATTATAAATTTCCCAATCCTGAAGCCCGCCCCAACTGTTAATTGAAATACATCCGGCACCGATCCCGCCTATAGGCATTGCGATTTCCGGCGCATTTTT
>JAOZSF010000402.1 GCA_029939815.1 bacterium | reverse complement strand
CAGTATGTTCATTTTTTGTCAATTGCTTTTGAGTAGCGCCTGACCGATAAATCGGAAACGTTTCCGATTTATCGGTCGAAAATGCGATGTATTGAGCTTGTCGAAAATGCAAATTATGGGATTTTCGGTCAGGCACTATTTATGGCACGAACTCGTTTTTCCATCGGTTTTTTTCTACAAATATGTTGCTCCTCACGGAGCAAGTATTATCTGGGAACACCGAGCACCAGCTCGGGTGTTATTAAAAGTTATTTTTTTTGCTTGACATTTGAAAATACGTTGAAAATACTACCGAGCTGGGGCTCGGTGTTCCCAGGGTTTGTTCCGTCAACTTGAAAAAGAGCCTTTTTTTTGACAAGTATCACTAATTTTCATGTTTAAGGCACTTTTTAAGGGACGACTAAATAATTATTAACTGATTAACCGATTATTAAATAATTATTAACTGATTAACCGAAGCAAAAAAATTCCGTTAATAAAGAATCACACCTGCAATTCAAATCGGGATGATTTTTTAATTTTCGCGGTAAAAGAAGTTCCGATGTCGGTTTTTACTAAAATCGAACGTGCCCGTCCCAAAAAATCTTCGCCGTAAACAGCAAGACCGGCTAAATCTCTTTCAACTTTCGTAACAATAACACCATTAATTCCAAATGCTTTACCGCGCTTTGTATCAACATATAAATCGCCATAATTCTTCAAAATATCTTCAGTAACGCAAAGCACTTGTCCGGAAGCAGAATTTAATTCATCCGGTTTCGGAAGGATGATTTTTCGTCTGTTTGAGGAGGGGAAACAGCAAGAGAAAATATACCCTTTATCAATTTTACCGAAATCTTTCGTGTGAGAAACCAACTCTTCATTTTCAGAGCAGTTCATTAAAACAAATGATGCTCTTAATGCCGCGGTTCCGCGAGTGAAATATTCTTTTTTGCCTGTTTGTTTGTAATAATCAAAATAAATTTTTGAAGATGATGATTGGACAGAGTCAAGCCATTGAATATCTGTATTCATAGAACCGAATCCGCCAAAACACGGCAAATCAATAAACGGCGGCTGCCAGATTTGCTGGTAAAGCGACAATTGGTCAAGTATTTTTTCACCAAATCTGCGATATCGCGCAATTCCGGTTGAATTATAAAGATTCAACATCGCTGCCGCAGAATTTTGTATCGCAGATACACTAACTGAATAAGATTTTTGGATCTCATCTTTACGTTTTGGTTTTTTATATTTCCATTGCGGTGATGTTGTGTAAAATAATTCCGTGTCTTCCCATCGACCGGGTTGATAAATTTTATGAATAATAAAGTTGGCGGCTCGTCTGGCACAACTTAAATATCTTTTCTCCGGTTTTATTTTTGCGAGTTCGGAAAGGAAAATAATATGAGATGACACTTCCGCGCTTTTATTACAAAACCGCTGCGATTTTCCTGTTTCATAATTCACCCACGCCGGAATATGACCTCCGTGTTTTTGAAGCAACACCAATCTTTCCGCATAAGTGATAACAAAATTTAATATTTCCTGTTTTTTTTCTATTTCACTGTAAAAGCGGCATAAAAAATAACAAACATTTGATAAATCCGAAAGTCGAACAGATTCGTTTTTATATCGTGACGGCATATCAGCAAAAACGCTTCCGTTTATCCATTCACCATCTTTCCGCATTTCTTTAAACAAACCGTTTTTCATTGGTGAATCAAGTGCTGTTTTGATGATCGATTCAACCTCAACCGGAATTTGTTCATTTTTTCTTTTTGCCGCGAGAGCAACACCAAAAGCTGTTTGTAAAGCAAAATGCAGAGGAATATTTTTATTTTTAAGTTGTTTTATTGAATATTTGTTCGCATAGTCCAAATATTTCTCGAAAGTAGTTTTTTGCGCGAATGATTTTTTTGACTGTAGTTTAAAATTTAATTGCCATGTCCGGTTGGCTACATTTCTATATCCTTCATTTTTCTTGCAGCCATTTTTTAAATAAACAAAATATGAGTATGAAACTGTTGAACGGGGAACATCAATTGTTTCATCATCATGGTGAACAAAATATGTATTCCCGGAAAGTTTATACGGAATATATCCAAAAGAAATCTCTTTTGACTGCGCCGAGAAAGTTATTCCCCTGGGAATCATGATATTATTTTTTGGAATTTTTATTTTGGGAATTATAGCTAAAACTTTGTCATCATTTTGAACCATTACAACAGGTGAACGGAAAGCCATATCCCCTATCACCATTTCATTAAGAGGAGTCTGATGCGGTGACCATGAATTATCAATATTAAAATCATCTGACAAAGTTAAAATATCTTTCGCTATTTCCAAACAAACAGACCGAGTAAACCCGATTCGTGTTTCAACTCTTAAAATATCCCGCGAATGAAAAAAGACTCCTGTTTTTATTCGCGCAATTCCATCTCTTCCTGTAAGAATAATTGAACGACCCTTTTTAATAAAATCATGCCATTCGACTTTCGGAGTGAAAATATCGAGTTTTAATGTGTTTTGTGCGGAAGCAATAACTTTCGGCTGAAGAACACCGGCAGATTTCCACGTGCCGGAAGAATTTCTGCATTCTATTGAAAGAACAAGTTTATTTCCTTGTTTAACAGGTTTGATTTTGAAGTTTGAGTCTGCCATAATCAGGTTATCCGTTATCCGTTATCCGTTATTTGTCGAAGATCCGCCAAAGGAGGATTAT
>JAOZSF010000401.1 GCA_029939815.1 bacterium | reverse complement strand
ATTTTCATTTATTATACAGATTTCGTCTTTTTTTTGCAAACCATAAATCCTAATTAGAGTGCACGTGAATTTCCAACCTTCCGGCCCTTCCAACCTTTCCACTATTTTTCTTTTTTTGGTATAATATTCAATCTTCTAAAAAGATAAAAACCAAATAATTAACTAAAACCAACAGAAAAAATGAAAAACAAAGAGTACGCAATCAGATACGAAAATAATCCCATTATCACTAAAGACGATATGCCGTTTGACGCTGAATGCGTTTTTAACAGCGGTGCCGCCTTGTATAACGGCGAAATCAGAATGATCGTTAATTCATGGGATGTGAATTGGTCGCCTCACTTCATGGTCGGGAAAAGTAAGGACAGAGTCAATTTTGAAATTGTTGATAAAGAAATTGTTCACCCGCCAAAAGAATATCCTTTTGGTCTTACAGACGGTTTTTTCGACACCCGTGTTGTTTATATGCCGGAAGACGAGTGCTATTATATCACTTACAATATGAGCTGTCATCTCGGTGGAAGAATTTTTCTCATCAAAACAAAAGATTTCGAAACTTTTGAAGATGTTGGCTTTATCACCGGTGTTGACCATCGGAACTGCGTTATCTTTCCGGAAAAATTTGACGGATATTATGTTCGATTGGAACGGCCGGCAGGCGAAGGGAAAATCGGAGACATATGGATGGCAAAATCCCCTGATTTAATCCACTGGGGACAAAAAGAAATCTTCCTCGAAAAAGGAACCAAATACTGGGAAAGTCTGAAAATCGGCCCCGGAGCTCCTCCGGTTAAAACTGATAAAGGTTGGCTCATAATTTATCACGGCTGCCGCGAACACATGAACGGAATGTCGTATCACGCAGGCGCGCTGCTTACCGACCTGAAAGACCCGAAAAAAATCATTGGAAAAATGAACCGCTATCTTATGGTTCCGGAAATGCCTTACGAATATATGGGAAATGTACCGCAAGTCGTTTTCCCTACCGCGGCAATCCCCTATTATGAAGAAGACAGATTAGATATTTATTACGGCGGAGCCGATACATGCATTTGTCTCGCGGAAGCAAAGCTTTCCGAGTTAGTGGATAAATGTCTTGAGGACGGTCCACTTGAATATAAATATCAATATTAATTAGAAATTTGAAAAGCCTATATTTGAATTCACACTAATCAAATAATCCGAATTAAAAATGACTGTGCGATAATACGCACACGTACGCGAAGTCTAAAGGAAAAATTTTATTCCTATTCCCCCTTGGATTTTATCCCGATTATTCCATCGGGAAAAGGGGGTTAGAGGGATTTCCCTTAAACTTGAAACTTGAAACTTGAAACCTTAAACCTTAAACCGATTAACAATTAACGATTAACGAATACTGAACACTAATCCCACATGAAAACTAACATCAATTATATGCCGGAAAGAAAAATCGAAACGCGGTGGCTTACAGGTGAAAATCCTAAAGGAAGAAAAGGCGCCGCAGGAAAAAAAAGACACGGAAGAAAAGGGGCCGCGTTTGTTACACTGCCTGCAAAAGGTGAATATGTCATTGCCGACATAAAAGGCAGCGGTACTATTCGAAGAATCTGGTCTACTTTTTCAAATTTTGAACCTGATATCCTTCGAAGTTTAACAATTGAAATGTACTGGGACGACAGTAAAAAGCCTGCTGTACAAGCTCCACTGCCTGATTTTTTTGGTCATACGTTCGGCGGTATGGCTACTTTCGAAAATATTTTCTTTTCTTCGCCAAAAGGAACCTCTTTTAATTGTATAATTCCAATGTCATTCCGGAAAAATGCAAAGATAATCATTAAAAATCAAGCTAAAATCGACCTCGTTATGTTTTATGAAGTCGATGTTACTATGGGCGAAGTTCATGGCGATAATATGCTGTATTTTCACAGTCACTGGCGGCGGGAGAACTTCACTAAATTGCGTGAAGATTTTACCATTCTGCCCAAAGTAGAAGGACGCGGGAAATTCTTAGGATGCAATCTCGGATTTAATTCGCATCCCGACCTCACTCAATCATGGTGGGGAGAAGGTGAAGTGAAAATCTATCTTGACGGGGACTCTAAATATCCAACTCTATGCGGAACAGGCGTGGAAGATTATATCGGCAGCGGATTCGGTCAGGATTATTTTTCGCATCTTTATCAGGGTAATCAATATTTGACTGACCAGGAAGCTTACACTAAAGATTCCTATGGATTTTACAGGTTTCATGTTCCTGATCCGGTTTATTTTTATGAAGATATAAAAGTGACAATTCAAGTTTTGGGTGGTCCCGGTTATACTGATATTCTTAAAATAATGGATAAAAATCCTGACTTCGAATTAATGAAAGCTGGAAACGGAAAAGAATTCTACACACGTAAAGAACTGGAAAAAGAACTCAAGAAAAATCCCAAAGCTGCAGGTTATCTTGAAAGAATTGACGACTGGTGCACAACAGCATATTGGTATATGGACAAGCCGGTTAATTCTCTTCCTAAACTATCATCATTAAGAACCAGGACTAAAAATCTTCCGCCGCCGAGAAAAGGGCTTTTTAGATTGTAAAGGTTACTTTATTTTGTTTTAATAATTGCCTGAAAGGCAAAATCATCGTAGCCTGCGGCAACGCCGTAGGATAATAAATTGAGAAAGTTCAAGCCTGTAGGGCTTGTTCAAACTATTGAACAACACCTTCAGTGTTG
>JAOZSF010000400.1 GCA_029939815.1 bacterium | reverse complement strand
AAAATACAACAGGAATTGCATTAACATATAAAAAGCAATAATATTCATTGTCTTTTTACGGTAATCATTATGAAAAATATACGTTTAACAGCAATAGTTATCATAACAGTAATTTTGGTAATAGTTATTTCTGTTCATATCAAAAACAGAAATGAAAAAACTTTCTCTATTAAAGAATTGAAACAGCTGATGGAGCAATACGGTGAAAATTCACCGCTTGTGTCGGAGTATTTAGATAAATTTAAAAATTCTAAAGAATTAGAAAAAGAAATTATTGCTCTTAGAAACAGTAACCAATTAAACTCCCCTCCTTCCCAAGGAGGGGTGCCCGCAGGGCGGGGTGGTAAAGTTGCCAAAACTAAAGGTACAAAAGAAAAACGAAAAACATCAAACAATTCTTCAGATAGTCAATTTTCATCAATAGACAAGGATTCTATTGGTAATGAAGATGTTGCGACAGACAAATCTGTGAATGATAAAAATTCATCTACAAACTCTTCAGATAATCTTCAGGCATTGCAGCAAATACTTGACAATCTTCCCTCGCGTTCAAATGATTTCCTGGTAAAATTAAACAAAAACATTAATGGGTTGGAAATTAATCCGACCGGCAGAGAGGCAAGCGTAAGCGCCGATTTACTAAATTCAGATTTGTTTGAAAACGGCGCTTTTACAAATGCGCCCGGTATTTGGATAACCGGGTTAAGCAAATATACAGATCCAAAAACTTATGAAGCTTTATGGTATGATTATAAAAACCGGTTTGTAGAAATCCCGGGAGTAGGAATTTATTTAATGAAAGATGAACTTTCAGAAAAAGCTTTTGCGGAAAGAAAAATAGAAATTCTGAATGAACTGATAAACGAAAAACCAAATGATAAGTTATATGAGCAGCTTGCAAAAACCTATGCTGATTCAGGTGATATTGCAACTGCGGAAAAAACTATAAATATATGGGCTGAAAACTCAGAAAATGTGAATTATGAATATGAAATGGCTGAAATTTACCGCTTGAATGGTGAGAAATCTAAAAATGATGATTATCTTCAAAAAGCTGCCGATTATTATGAACAGGCAAATAATTCTCCTGAATTAGCAAAAAAAACAGCGCTGCCTCTCGCAAAAACTTACGAAAAACTCGGAGATATTAATTCCGCTATCCGTACTCTTGAAAATTCTTATGATCACGGGAAAGGCAAAATATGGAAAGATAATGTCGCTGTTCAACTCGGTGAATATTATGCTAAAACAGGTGATGATTACTCGGCATTAAACTGGTATGAGAAATCTCCGGCAGCGAGTTTTGTAAATAAAGTGCGTCGCGCGGAAGCATATCAAAGACTTGGCGACACGCAGTCAGCTGAAAATAATTATAAAGCGGCAATTCGAATGAATGACAACGCGAATTACATACCGATGATGAGTCTTGGAGTAATGTATTCTAAAAACGGGAATACATTGGATGCGAAAAAAATGTATAATAAAATAAACAATCGTCTTAATGATTTTTCTAAGAAGCGTCGCAATCAAATTAAAAAATCACCTGAATATCAAGCGATTAAAAAAGCTGTGAAAAATTAGTCCAAAAAATTTTTTACAGACTCAATTATATAAGTTTGTTCTTCATCTGTCAAATTATAATAAAAAGGTAATCTTAATATCCGACCGCTAAGATTATTCGTTACAGGAAGCTCTTTTTTTTGAGGAGATACTTTTTTCCCCATCGGAGCACTGTGAAGAGGGACATAATGAAAAACCGATAGGATATTTTTTTCTTTTTTCAGAAAATCCATCAAATCGTTTCTAGTTTTCTCATCTTGCAAAAGAATATAAAACATGTGCGCGTTATGTTTGCAATTATCAGGAATAATTGGTAGCCTGACAATCTCTTTTTCTTCAAGTCCTTTCAACCCATCAAAATATCTTTGCCATATTTCAAGTCGTTTTTGATTTATTTCTTCAGCTTTTTCAAGCTGTGCGAATAAAAATGCGGCTATAATTTCGCTCGGTAAGTAGCTGCTGCCAACATCTACCCAAGTATATTTATCAACTTCCCCACGGAAAAATTTACTTCTATTGGTACCTTTCTCACGAATGATTTCCGCGCGTTCAATCATTTTCGGATTATTAATCACTATCGCTCCACCTTCGCCAGAGCTGTAATTTTTTGTTTCGTGAAAGCTGTAAGTTCCCAGATCGCCGATTGTGCCAAGATATTTATTTTTGTATTTTGCCATAACTCCTTGAGCAGCATCTTCAATAACAAACAATTTATGTTTTTTCGCAATTTGCATAATTGTATCCATTTCACATCCAACACCTGCATAATGAACGGGAACAATAGCTTTTGTTTTTGGAGTAATTGCAGCTTCAATTTTAGTTTCGTCAATATTGAGTGTGTCCGGACGAATGTCAACAAAAACAGGTTTAGCTCCGCGAATCGCAAAAGCGTTTGCCGTTGATACAAAAGTATAAGACGGCATAATGACTTCATCGCCCGGCTCAATATTGCATAAAATCGCCGACATTTCAAGAGCAGAAGTACACGAAGTAGTTAGCAAAACTTTCACGGCATTAAATTTTTGCTCCATCCACTTGTTACATTTTTTAGTAAAAGGACCGTCGCCTTTTATTTGGCCGCTTAGAACAGCTTGCTCAATATATTTGAGTTCGTTTCCCGCAAGAAACGATTTATTAAAGGAGATTTTTTT
>JAOZSF010000399.1:1273-2711 GCA_029939815.1 bacterium | reverse complement strand
TATCAAACAATGATAATTATTGTCCATATTTAATGCTCGTGGGTTGCAAAACAATCTATGGTTGTTGTTCCTTACCCGAAGGGTAAAACACGAATAGCCGTAGGTTTTTAACCTACGGATATGGTATATTAAAAAAGATAATCCAACCCCAGAGGGGTTGAACAATTTATTTTTTCAATTTTAAATAATTCCTCAATCCGTCCTGCCATGAGCGGGGAGTTTCTCCGGTTGTCTGCGTGTATTTTTCGAGCGACATAACCGAATAAGCCGGTCGCGGAGCCGGTCGAGGGAATTTATCTGAAGTAACAGGTTGAATGTCGATGTTTTTTTCTTTTGGTAAAAGTTCAAATTCTTTCGCAATTGAAATTGTTTCGACGGCAAAATCAAACCAGGTGCATTCGCCGGAATTTGAGAAATGAAAATATCCTGTTTTCTGCAATTCTATTAATTTCCATAAAGCTTCGGCAAGATCGCGCGAGAAAGTCGGTGAACCTTTTTGATCATTTACAACGGTTAAAACATCTCTTTCGCTCGCGAGACGAATCATTGTATCGGGGAAATTATTTCCACGAGAACCGTAGAGCCATGATGTCCGCACGATCAGCCATTTTCCTCCTGCGTCCTCTATTTCCAATTCTCCCGCACGTTTAGTTTTTGCGTAAACGCCTTTCGGGTCGCATTTATCGTTTTCTTTCATCGGCGCGTTTCCGTCACCAAAGAATACGTAATCTGTGCTGACATGCACAAAAGGGATATTTAGTTTTGCGGCAGTTTGAGCGAGGTTTTTCGGACCGGTAGTATTCACGGCGTAAGCGGTTTCTTTATCTTCTTCAGCTTTATCCACGGCTGTATAAGCCGCGCAATTAAGGATTAAATCGGGTTTTTCATGTCTGCAGAAATTATCTACCGCATTTGCGTTAGTTATGTCAAGTTCATCGACATCTGTTTCAATTAAAGAAACGGTTTCCGGTTTTGTGATTTTCACATCTGCGGCGAGCATGCCGTTAGCGCCTGTAAGGAGGATTTTCATTTATTATTAATGGTTTGATGATTTAATTATTGAAATTTCAAACGTCAAACGTCTAATTTCTAATTTCAAAGTTTAATTATAACGAAAAGCACAAAGTTAATCAATTTAAAAATTTCCTTACTTGACTCATTTCTTCCATTCTGACATAATATTGTAAACAAAAAACAAAGGAAATAACGTGCGTATTTCGCACGGTCATTATAAATTATGAATGGTGAATGGTGAATGGTGAATTAATGTGACTCGTTTCTCATAACTTATAACTCGCAACTCGCGACTAATGAATTATGCAATGAAATAATTCCTCCATTGGCGGATTTTTAGCCGTCCTTTGGCGGATCTTCGACAAGAGGGGATTTAATCCAAGGACAAAGCACCACCCCGCCCTAAAGGGCACCCCTCCTAAAA
>JAOZSF010000399.1:0-1173 GCA_029939815.1 bacterium | reverse complement strand
GACAAAGCACCACCCCGCCCTAAAGGGCACCCCTCCTAAAATAGGAGGGGAGACAAAGAACAAAGCACAAAGAATTAGGAATATGAATTACGAGCAGAAATTTAAATATGGAGAATCTGAAATTAATGTTTGCGTTGAGTTCGGTAAACGAAAACATTTGTCACTAATCGTTTATCCCGATTTGCGGGTAGTTGTCCGTGTGCCTTTAAAATCCCAAAAAGATAAAATTGAATCGATTATTCGAAAAAAGTTACGATGGATAAATAATAAAATAAATTATTTTAATGAATTGGAACCAATATTCCCGCCATCAGAATTTATCAGTGGAGAAACTCATTATTTTCTCGGCAAACCTTATCAATTAAAAATACGTTCGTCTGAAAGAACAGAGATACAGATTATTGATGATTTTATCGAGATTAAATTGTCGAATACCGATGATAAGAAAAAAATCGAAAAAATGTTGACAAAGTGGTATAAATCACGAGCGCGAGAATTGCTTTATCAAAGAACAGAAAAATATTTACCTGTTTTTCTAAAAATCGGCGCCGCAAAACCTGAAATAAAATTCAGGAAAATGAAGTCAAGATGGGGGAGCTGCTCAAAAAGAAATATTATTACTCTGAATACGGAATTGATTAAAGCGCCTTTTTATTGTAGCGATTATGTGGTGGTTCATGAATTATGCCACTTGATTCATCTCAGTCATTGCCGGAAATTTTACAGTCTTCTGCAAAACAAAATGCCGGATTGGAAAATTAGAAAAAAACAATTGGAGAAAATTGTGCTGAGATGAATTTTTTTACCGCTCAATGAAATAATCCTCCTTGGGCGGATATTCGACGTGTATTCTCATCGATCATTCGCGAATTAAAATAACATGCGTATTATCCGCATGGTCATTAAAGGCGAATATTTAAGAATTGTTTGGTATATGGTCACATTTTGTATTATTTCATTGGAGGGAGAACCACCCCGCCCTGCGGGCACCCCTCCTTGGTAAGGAGGGGAAAATTATACCGATAATCCGTCCAATGAAATAATCTCAGCATCCGCGGGGCGCTTATGCGAGGTCAAAAGGTCGCTTCCAATAACCAATAACTAATTTCAAATCTCACTTCGGGTTGAAGCGAGCTACTGAACACTGAACACCGAACACCGAACACCGAATAC
>JAOZSF010000042.1 GCA_029939815.1 bacterium | reverse complement strand
ACAGGAGTTAATATGACAGAGAACGAAATTAGTAAATTTATTTATGAATGTGCAATTGAAGTTCATAGAAACCTTGGTGGACCGGGATTGTTAGAAGGAGTTTATGAGGAAGCTCTTGTTTGGGAACTTATTCAAAAAGGTTTAAAAGTTGAAAGACAAGCGGATTTACCTGTTATTTACAAAAATAATAGATTAGATAAGACTTTAAAAATAGACTTGATTGTTGAAAATAAAGTTATTGTTGAATGTAAGGCAACAACAAAGTACAATGATATTTTTGAAGCTCAAACTTTAACATATTTGCGTTTAGCGAATATGAAATTAGGTATGGTAATAAATTTCGGGGAAAAATTAGTAAAAAATGGTATTCATCGAGTTGTGAATGGTTTATAATATTTTAATTAATAGCGTCCTTTGCGCCTATAGCGTTACAAAGGTATTAAACGCAAATGTCCCGGAAAGTGATGAAAATGTATTTTAATAGCGTGTCCGGCGTCTATAGCGTTACAAAAATGGTTATTCTTGCGTTTGCGTGCGGCTTGTGATATAATATATGTGTTCAGTAAAATAACCAAAACCAAATAAACGATTATGAAAACTAAAAATATATTCAGATTTGCTGTTGTTTGCGCATTATCTATCTTTGTTCTTGCATGTGCCTCAAAAAAAGAAGAAACCGTCAAAACGAATGATGACGAACTTACTTTCGGAGAGTTCGATGACCTTTCTACAGATGAAGGAGTTGCAATTGAAGATATGACAGATGATCAAATTGTAACCGATGAACTTGAAAATATCGAAACTGATATGCCGGATTTACCGGGTGATGAACAGGCCGAAGGAATGGATGAAATGGATGAAATGGATGAAATGGATGAAATGGATGAAACGATTACAGAAATCCCTGAAGTTCTTCCCGCAAAACCTGTTACTTATCAGAAACCGATTACTTACCAAAAATCAGTTAAACCTTATTCGCATGCGAAAGGCTATCCTGACTATCCGACTTACGGAACATCCGCGGGTGGAACTTATATTGTTAAGAAAGGAGATTCTTTATGGGCAATATCTAAAAGAAACGGGATTTCTGTTCGTGAGTTAGCTGCGGCAAACGGAATGAGCATAAATGTGCCGATAAAAATCGGTCAGAAATTAGTGATCCCGGGAAAGAGTAAATCTGTGGCTCCATCAGTAAAATCACCTGCAACAACTTCTGTTGCTGCATCGGGGAAAACTTATACTGTGCAGTCAGGGGACAGCTTTTATAAAATAGGAAAGAAAGTAGGAGTTAATTATTTGAAACTGATGAAATATAATAACGCAACAGAAAAAACAATATTACAGCCGGGGCAGGTAATAAAACTTCCTTAAAATTTGCTTTTTCGAATTAATATATTTGCAAAAAATCATCCCGCTTTTAGAAACGGGGTGATTTTTTTTGAAAAGTAAATAACATTTCTTTTAACAAGACAAGCAGAAATATAAATTTTTCCGCGTAGAGCGAAAAAATATCCGCAGTAAATGCCCCGATATAAAACATGCCAACCTTGGCCTCGGAGCTTTATTACTGTACTCCAAAAAGATTTATCATCTCAAACTTTGTCGCGTCGAAAACCCCGCCATCGGTTATCCGTAATGACGGAATTGGTGTAAGTGCGAGAAAAGACAATGTCATAAACGGATTATCGAGTTTGCTTCCCAGCTTTTGCGCTGCACAAGCAACGTTTTTTAACTGCTCAGCGGCTTTTTCAACCGGCAACTCACACATCAAACCGCCGATCGGCAAAGATTGTTTTGCGATGACTTTTTCGTTTTCTACCGCAACATATCCGCCACCCATTTCTATTAATTCATTAACAGCCGCAAGCATTTCTTTGTCATCAACTCCGGCAACAATAATATTGTGAGCATCGTGAGCGAACGTGCTTGCGATAGCGCCGGTTTTCAAACCTAAACCTTTTACTAATCCAACGCCGATTCTACCAGTTGCGTGATGACGTTCAATGACAGCGATTTTCAATAAATCGTTTTGAGTATCACTAATTAAGAGACCGTTTTTTTGCGGAGTTTTTTCAATTAAATTTTCCGTAATAATTTGATGCTCTATAATCCCGATAACATGAACTTTCTCACTTTCAACTTTTACTGAAAAACTGTACTCCGATAATGGCGCCACTTCCATCGATCTTCCGGGGAGCGGGGGAGTTGAACCGGTATCAACGAGACATTTATTATTTTTCGCGACAAGCTGCCCGTTTTTATAAACTATTTCAGGTTTGCATTCCTCAAGATTATCAGTCAGAAAAAAATCCGCTTGATAGCCGGGAGCGATAGCGCCGATATGATTTAAACGGTAACATAACGCGGTATTAATTGTAGCCATTTGAATCGCGGTAATCGGTGGAATACCGTTTCTTACTGCCAATCTTACGGAATGATCAAGATGACCTTGTTCAAGCAGATCATCAGGGTGTTTATCGTCAGAAACGAAAGAGAAAAAGCGTGAGTTCTCAGGCGTTACTATTTTTATTAATTCAAGCAGATTATGCTCGGTACTTCCTTCACGAATATGAACATGCATCCCCAGTTCCAGTTTTTCTTTTGCTTCTTTCGCGGTAGTGCATTCATGGTCGGTCTGCGCACCGGCAAGGATATACGCGTTAAGCATTTTACCTGTTAGCCCGGGTGAATGTCCATCAGCGGTTTTTTTGTATTTCTCCGCGAGCTCAGCGCGTTTTAGAAATTCAGGATCACCGTTGCATAACGCCGGATAATTCATTAATTCGCCAATACCGCCGACATTTGGATTATCAATAAGTTTTTCCAGATCGTCTGCCATTAGTACCGCGCCGGCAGATTCAAACGGTGAGGCAGGAACGCATGAAGGCAGCATAACAAAAATATCCATCGGGCATGTTTTCGCACTGTCAAGCATAAATTTTATGCCGGCAATTCCGTAAACATTCGCGATTTCGTGAGGGTCGATAACGGCGGTCGTTGTTCCGTGAGGCAAAACGGCTTTTGCGAATTGGGGAATTGTAAGCAATGTGCTTTCGATGTGGATATGTCCTTCAACAAAGCCCGGCACGAGAAAAGCGCCGTTTGCGTCGATTGTTTTCTCAGCTTTATAATCACCGATACCAACAATGGTTTTACCGATTATTCCGACCGATGATTCGATAATTTCTGAGGAGAAAACGTTAACAATTTTTGCGTTTTTAATTACTATATCGCAAAGTTGATCTCCTCTTGCCGCAGCGAGTTTTTCTTGTAAAGTTTTCATGGTAATAATTATATCAAAATGAAAATTAACGGTCAAGAGAAAATTACGAATTAATTTGTGCAAATAAGTGTTTTTTGTTATAATATCAAACTATATAAATAACATGAGGAATAATCTCAATTGATAACTAAATAAAACTTATGATGAAAATCTTTAAATTTCAGGGCGGTACTCATCCGCCGGATTATAAATATTTCGCAAAAAATGTTGCTATCGAAACTTTACCATTGCCGGAAAAAGTTGTCGTTCCGCTTGCTCAACATCTTGGTGTGCCTGCAGATGCAACCGTTAAAAAAGGCGATACTGTTAAAACAGGACAGGTTATCGGCACAGCCCATGGATTTATTTCTGCTACTGTTCATTCGCCGGTTTCGGGCACCGTTTCTCTTGTTGGACCCGTTCCTCATCCGGTTTTGGGAACCGTTCAGGGAATTGAAATTACTTCTGACGGGAATGATGAATGGACAGAAGAAATAAAACCCGTTGATGAAAAAACAAAAGATAATATTATTAAAGCTGTGCAGGATGCGGGGATTGTCGGAATGGGCGGAGCTACTTTTCCGTCACATGTAAAACTTCAGCCGCCGCCGGATAAAAAAATCGACCTTTTGATTCTTAATGCTGCGGAATGTGAACCGTTTTTAACTTGCGATTATCGTTTAATGCTTGAAGACGGCGAAAAAATAATTCGCGGCGCTGAACTTTTAATGACAGCACTTGGTATTGACAAATGCGTAATCGGAATTGAAAAAAATAAACCGGACGCAATTGTTAAAATGGAACAGTTAACCGCGGAAAGAAATGATATTGAAATTGCCGCTTTAAGAACATGGTACCCGCAAGGTGGTGAAAAACAACTCATCTATGCCGTTACAGGAAAAGAAGTACCGTCAGGCGGATTGCCGATGGATGTGGGTTGCGTTGTTCATAATGTTGGAACTGCGGCGGCAATCGCTGAAGCTGTTGATGAAGGAAAACCGCTTGTCGAAAGAATCTTAACTGTCAGCGGTGATGCGGTTGAACGCCCCGGAAATTTTAAAGTGAGAATAGGAACCCCTATAAGCGAAGTTCTTGCTGCAGCGGGATTTGATGAAGAAAACTGCGCTAAAATAGTTCTCGGAGGACCTATGACAGGATTCGCTCAGGCAAAAACTAACGCGTCAGTTATGAAAGGAACTTCAGGTATTCTCGCCCTTACAAAAAAATGGGTCGATGATAAACCGGAATCACCGTGCATTAGATGCGGTAGATGTGTTTCCGCGTGTCCGGTGGGACTTGAACCGACTATGTTGGAAACTCTTGCGATGAGTCGTGAAGTTAACGGGTTAATTGAAAATCACGCGATGGATTGTATCGAATGTGGAAGTTGTTCGTATGTTTGTCCTGCTAACCGCTCGTTAGTTCACGCTATAAAATACGGAAAGGGACAGATTATGGCGTTGAGGAAAGCTAAAAAGAATTAACCTGATTGATAAAATGAAATGAAATACAACGGAATTATTCATAAAAAATTTGAACTGTTAGATAAATATCTTGTGCGATTACAGAACCGTATGAAAAAAGTCGACTTTGATGAATTCAAAGGTAATTGGGAGTTGAGATGTGCCTGTGAACGGTCATTGCAGGTTATGGTTGAAATTGTTGTTGATGTTGCAGAAAGGATTATTGCTTTAAATAATGCCGGACCTACTTCAACATCCGGTAAAGCAATAGAAAAATTAGTTGAGTTAGGGGTGATTAAAAGTGCCGAGCCGTATAAAACGATGGTGAAGTTCAGGAATATTGTTGTTCATCAGTACGAAGAAGTAGAACCTGCGATTTTATATAATATTACAAAAAATAAACTTAAAGACTTTAAATTATTTCGTGATGAAATAGATAATGCGTAAAGCTATGAAATTTGATATCCAAAAAACAGCTTCGGAAATTGAAGAAAAATGTCCGGAAATTATTTTTGCTCTTTTACACGGATCGGCTAAAGACGGAACCGTAAAAAAAGGTAGCGATATTGATATTGCAATTTATCTTAACCAAAAATCCGACTTGGATTCATATACAAAAATTATTGACATTGTTGAGAAAAATATTCCATGCGCTCAAGCGGATATTGGAATTTTAAATAATGCTGACTCAATATATCGCTTTGAAGCCTTAAAAGGAACAATGTTGTTTTGCAGAGATAAAGAAAAATATGCCGGATTCTTTTCTCTGACTTGCAGGGAATACGAAGATCAAATAGCTGATTACGAACGGCAGCAAAAATATAGAAAACTTAGAATTTCTAATTAATCTAATTGATCTAATTAAAACCAAGCAAACAGGATAACGAAATAAAAATCCCCCTGGCCCCTTAAAAAAGGGGGAATTAATCCAAAATCCAAAATCTAAAATCTAAAATTATGCTTATCTCCTATAACTGGCTTAAAGAACTTATAAATTTTTCCTACTCACCTGAAGAGTTATCAATAATTCTCACCGATCAGGGAATGACTGTTGACTCGCTCGACCAATCCGGCGTTTCCTATGACAATGTTGTTGTCGGGAAAATACTCGAAGTTGAGAAACATCCCGATGCGGATAAATTATCTGTTTGTAAAGTTGATGTTGGTGATGAAACTCTGCAAATTGTTTGCGGCGCTCCCGGCGTTGCGGCAGGGCAAACAGTTCCGGTAGCAAAAATCGGAGCTAAACTCGGTGACTTAAAAATCAAAAAAGGAAAACTTCGCGGAATTGAATCATGCGGGATGTGCTGTGCCGCAGACGAACTGGAAATTTCTGATGACCATGATACTTTGCTTTATCTTGATGACTCATTAAAAGCGGGAACTCCGCTGAAGGAAATATTGGAAGATATTGATTATATTTATGAACTTGATATCGCAAGCAATCGTCCCGATTTATTAAATCATATCGGCGTGGCAAGAGAAATTGCTGCAAGAGTCGCTTTGGATAATAATTCGTCGGAAACTTATAAATTCCCTGAAATAGAACTGAAAGAAAAAGATGTCGAAGCAAATTCAAAAGTGAAAGTTACTGTTGATGATACTGAACTTTGTCCGAGATATACCGCACGGATTATCGAAAATGTTAAAATCAAATCTTCGCCGCTTTGGATGCAGGCACGACTCCATCGCCTCGGCATGCGTTCTATAAACAACATTGTTGACATAACAAATTATGTTTTGCTTGAATATGGGCACCCGCTCCACGCGTTTGATTTTGAGAAAGTTGAGGGCGAAGAAATTATTGTTCGTCGCGCCGCGGAAAACGAAAAAATAGTCACTTTAGATGATACGGAAAGAAAACTTGACAGTGAAATTCTGCTTATCGCCGATAAAGAAAAAGGAGTCGCTCTTGCAGGCGTAATGGGTGGCGCAAATTCTGAAGTTACAGAATCAACTAAAACTATTTTACTCGAAAGCGCGTATTTTAACGGCCCGAATATCAGAAAAACTGCAAAACGTCTCGCCTTGAGCTCCGAATCTTCTTATCGTTTTGAAAGAGGAGTCGCAGGAGCTGTGATTGATGCAAGTATGAGAGCCGCGCAGCTCATTTCCGAACTTGCTGAAGGTCAGCCGCTGAAAGGAATTGTTGATGTGAACAATTGTCCACCACCAAAAGTTTTTGAATTTGACTATAAAAAATGTGTGAGCTTGCTTGGAATGGATATTCCGACAGAGAAAGGAGAAAAAATCCTCTCTTCGCTCGGTTTTCCCGTTTCAGTAAAAAATGACGGCATTATTGAAATTACGGTTCCGGAACATCGGGTTGATGTATCACAAAGATCTGATATTTCTGAAGAACTTGCCCGAATGGTAGGTTACAATGAAATCCCGAGTAACACGCAAACGATTTTCAAAAGTGAGAAACCGCTTGCTAAAATCGCAAAATGCAGACAGCAGATTAGAGAAATTCTTGCCGGAGCAGGTTTGCTTGAAGCGTATAACCCAAGTCTCGTTTCTGTTGATTTAATTAAAGCGGCGGGATTTCCTGATGATGCACCGGAACTTGATGTTATCGAACTTGCCAACGCGTCAACGGTTGACCAATCTGTAATGCGAACACTGCTTTACCCCGGTTTAATAAGAAACTTGCGGCACAACATTTCGAGAAAAGCGAAAAATGTCTGGCTTTATGAAATCGGCAGAACTTATACTAAAACAGAAACGGCCGGAGAATTTAACGAAGAAGAAAAAGTCGCGATAATTCTGTGGGGTGACTCAATAGAAAAAAGTTGGCAGGGGAATGCTGAAGAAACTGATTTCTTCAATGGATCAGGAATAATTGAACTTCTTACAAAAAAACTCGGAATTAAAAAACTTGAACTTAAAAATGCTGGCAGGATAGGTTGCCATCAAGGCAGAACAGCAGAAATCTTCATAAATAGAAAAACGAATATCGGATGGATTGCCGAATTGGATCCGAAAATTGCACGTGAACTTGATATCACGGGGCGCGTGGTAATTGCAGAATTAAAAATTGCTGAACTTTCGACCGCTTGGCAGCCGAAGCGGAAATACAAATTACTGCCGAAATTTCCTGAATCAACACGCGATATCGCGTTTTTAATTTCCGATGAATATACTCATTCTGATGTTGTAAAAACAATCGAAAGTTCAAAAGTAAATATTTTTGAAAGCGTGGAATTATTTGACTTGTATCACGGAGAGCAAGTGCCGGAAGGCAAGAAAAGCATGGCGTACCGTATTGTTTATCGTGCCGCCGACAAAACATTAACAGACAAAGAAGTTGATTCTGCGCACAAGAAAATAATTACATCTTTAAGTGAAAAACTCGGAATAGAAATCCGATAATAGGTCTTATAAGACTTATTAAATTTTTAAAAAAAATGAAAAAAATCTTTATACTCATACTGTTTGTGTTTTGCGCTCAAATGACATTTGCCGTCATACCGGCAAAAATTGAAGTTGAAACTGCATCGAACAAAAACGTTGATGTGATGGTTATAATATCCAAGTCAAATGAAGTAGAAAAGACATCTGCGGATGTGAAACTAAAAATGCTTGATGATATAAATACGCAGGCGAAGGAAGCAGCTGAGTATTTACCTAAATGGTTTCATTCAAAAGCTCTTGGAGTAGAGGTTTGGCAGGTTATAGCCGCATTTATTTGCATTTTACTCGGTTTTATCCTTAGGAAAGTTAATAATTATATTTTTATTAATAAAAAAGGTTTTTCAATTGGTAATAAACATGTTTCTAAGCAAATAGTTGACGCGGTAAGCCGGCCATTAGGAACTTTATGGGCTTTTCTTGGTCTTGCGGTTGCTCTGACAATCATTCCAATTGATGAGATATCAAAATTAAAGAAATTAAAGTCACATTTTCTTTTAATAGGATTGGCAATAATTATTTTATGGTGCATTTTTAAAATTATTGACGTGATGACCGCTTATCTCAGGGAGTATGTTAAAACGACCAAAACAACATTAGATGACCAGCTCTTACCACTTATCAGCAAAACCGCGAAAACGCTTGCCTTTATCATTGTATTTATTTGGGTCGCTCAAACACTAAATTATAAGGTCTCAACTTTAATTGCCGGATTAGGACTCGGTGGGTTTGCCATTGCTCTTGGCCTTCAGGACACCCTTGCAAACTTATTCGGTTCAATATTCATTTTATTTGACCGGCCGTTTAAAATAGGCGATAGAATTCAGGTTGAAGGAGTTGACGGGATAGTAGAAGAAATCGGTTTACGGTCAACGAGAATACGTACTTTGTCAAAAACTCTTGCATCGATCCCAAATAAAACGGTATCAAACACAAAAATAGATAATTTTGCCGAGATGACTAAAAGAAAAATAGCTCAAACTATTGGAGTTACTTATGACACTAATGCCGATCAAATGGAACAGGCGGTTTCTGAAATTAAGAAACTGATTCTGGACAATGACGGTGTTGATAAAGAATTTGTTTTAGTTCGGTTTACAGATTTCGGCGACTCAAGTTTAAATATTTCAATTATTTATTTTACAAATACTGTTGATTATGACGCCTATCTTGCTGTAAAAGAAAAAATTAATCTCAGTATTATGAGGAAAATCGATGAACTTGATTTGTCAATGGCTTTCCCTTCCCGTACAGTTTATCTTGTAAACGAAAAATAACGTTTTTTGTAAAAAAATTATCTGCAAGGCAAATGTAATATAGCATTAGCAAACGCAAAATTTTCAAACACATAAGCATCCTCCTTCGGCGGACAATCAGCATAAGAGCATATAAGATAAATTTAATTAAAAACCGATCAATAATAATCGAGTATAAGTTACAAGTGGCCTACTTTGACAAGATTTGAAAAATCTCACTTCGATCCGAAGAGAGGCACTTATTTAAATGCTAATCAAGCAGCCTCTAATTATCCAAAAAAAAGCCCGCGATTTCTCGCGGGCTTTTTTAAAAACTCTGATATATTTATTATTTGAGTTTGACTGCTATGCCTTTAGCTTCAGCTTTGTAAAAGCAGAATGGGAAATGAGGAACACTTACATCACTTTCTAAATTGATGATCGCGTTTGCGCCCAAATCTCTTGCGGCTTTAATAAGCATAACATTTACTACATCATTAAGCTGATCTTTGTTGTCAGCAGAAGCGATTGCTACTGATTCAATACCGAGCAGATAAAAGTTTAATCTTTCAGCTTCGATTAATCCCAGTGGTGTGTATTTGCTGGCAGGAACATCGCCGCGAAGAACTTTGATGTCTGAAACAGGTTTTGCTACATAAGTAGCGCTACATCCAACAAGAAGAGTTAATAATAAACATACTGCAATAATTTTTTTCATGACTTTACCTCCGTAAATTGTTAATTATTTAAAATGGAGCGGGCGACCGGACTCGAACCGGCGACCTCGACCTTGGCAAGGTTGCGCTCTACCAACTGAGCTACGCCCGCATTCCTAACGTTGGCAGTATTATATCAAAATAAAATTTGAAATTCAAGAGGTAAACGAAGT
>JAOZSF010000398.1 GCA_029939815.1 bacterium | reverse complement strand
CACATTCGAGAATTACTTCACAAGGAGTTTTAGTTTTTAATTTTGCTTTAATCATGAGTTTATACTTTGTTATTTTTTATAATAAAATTTATGCTAAATGTAAATTTTATTGGGCTTATTCAGTTTTTTCTTCAGTTGAAGTGGTATCATCGTTATCTGTCTCAGCTCCATTGGGCTCATTATCCGCATTTTCGTCGTTTTCAGAGTCGCTGTTGCCGGATTCTTTTGCAAGAACACGACTCGCGCAAACCAATTTATCCCCTTCGGAAAGACGTGACGCGCGAACGCCCTGTGTATTTCTGCCGATTTCTCTAAATTCATTTGCGCGTGTACGGGACAGTTGTCCGCCTTCGCTGACCATAACAATTTCATCGGCGTCACTAACAGTAAATGCGCTGATAACTTTTCCGTTTCTTTCGTTTGTTTTGATAGTAATTACACCTTTACCGCCGCGATGTTGTACGCGCCATTCGCTGAAAGTGGTTCTTTTACCGTAACCTTTTTCGGTAAGAACAAGGACGCTTGTGTTTTCATCGTCAACTATTTCCATACCGACAACGTAATCACCGTCTTTTAATCTGATTCCTCTGACACCTCTTGTTGTGCGTCCCTGTTTTCTACAGTCATTTTCAGAAAATCTGATGGATAAACCGTTTCTTGTAACGATAAGAACATCATTATGTCCGGTGGTTAGTTTAACATCTTCGAGAACATCATCGTCATCAATATTAATAGCGTTAATCCCGCCTTTTCTTGGATGGCTGTAATCGGTAAGAGCGGATTTTTTCACGATACCTTTTCTTGTGCACATCATCAGACAGCGATTTTCATCGAATTCCCTGACGCGAATCATGGACGCGATTTTTTCCTCATTGCTGATATTAAGTAAATTTACAATCGCTTTACCCTTCGCATCACGAGCCATCTGCGGGACTTCATAAGCTTTAATCCAATGCACCTGCCCGCTTTTAGTAAAAATAAGCAGGTAATCATGAGTGGAAGCCGTAAAAACATGCTCAACAAAATCTTCGTCTTTCATACTCATTCCGCGAACACCGGTTCCGCCGCGATGTCTCGATCTGAAAGTCGCGACCGGGCAGCGTTTAATGTAGCCTGCGTGAGTAACGGTAATGATAGTGGTTTCATCAGCGATGAGGTCTTCCATTTTCAGATCGTCAGCTCTTTCGATAATATCGGATCTTCTTTCATCGCCGAAGCGTTTTTTGAGGATTTCGAGGTCATCAAGAATAATTCCCATCAGAACGTCTTTATTATTAAGAATAGAGTTAAGATACTCAATAAGCTTAAGTATTTCTTCATATTCATTCTGGATTTTTTCTCTTTCAAGACCTACCAATTGGTAAAGTCTCATTTCAAGAATTGCTTTTGCCTGAATTTCGGTAAATTCGAACTTTTCAATCAATCCGGTATTAGCTTCTTCACGTGTCTTGGATCCGCGGATAAGTTTGATTACTTTATCCATTATGTCGATAGCTTTTAAAAATCCTTCGAGTATATGAGCGCGGAGTTCAGCTTTTTCAAGATCAAACTTTGTACGTTTGATAATAACATCTTTTCTATGGTCGATAAATCTGTTCAGAACAATTTTAAGCCCGTTAGTTTTCGGCTGTCCGTCTTCAATCGAAAGCAGGATACCGCCAAAAGTAGTTTGAAGCTGTGTGTGTTTATAAAGTTGGTTAAGCACAACTTCGGGAATTTCCGCGCGCTTAAGTTCAACAACGATTCTAACTCCGTCTTTATCTGATTCATCTCTCAGGTCGGAAATACCTGTAATTTTCTTTTCGTTAACAAGTTTCGCGATTGTAGTAACAAGGGTTGCTTTATTAACCATATAAGGTATTTCAGTAATGATAATACATTCTTTACCCTGCTTGGTTGGTTCAACTCCCGCTTTCCCGCGAACGCGTAATTTTCCGCGACCTGTTTCATAAAGACGTCTGATTTCAGAAGTTCCGCAAATAACGCCACCGGTAGCAAAATCAGGCCCTGGGATAACTTCCAGAAGTTCATCAAGTGTACAATCCGGGTCATTGATAATCATTGCTATTGCATCGCATAATTCAACAAGATTGTGCGAAGGAACATTTGTTGCCATACCGACAGCGATACCCGCGGTGCCGTTTAATAAGAGCTGAGGAACTTTTGTTGGCAGAACAGTCGGTTCCATTACCGACTCATCGAAGTTAGGAATAAATGCAACGGTATTTTTATCGATATCCGCAAGCATATATTCCGCAAGCTCTGTCATTCTGGATTCTGTGTATCTGTATGCCGCGGCTTTATCGCCGTCGAGTGAGCCGAAATTACCCTGACCTTCAATCAGAGGGTACCTCATATTCCAGGGCTGTGCCATACGAACGAGCGTGTCGTAAACAGCGGTATCGCCGTGAGGGTGATATTTTTTAAGAACTTCGCCGACCACACCGGCACATTTTGTAAATTTTCTGTTATGCAGTAGACCTTCACGGAACATAGCATAAAGAATTCTCCGGTGAACAGGTTTTAGTCCGTCACGTATCTCCGGAAGCGCGCGGCTGATGATAACACTCATTGAATAATCAATGAACGAGGTTTTCATTTCATCAGTAATGGAAACCGGCAGGATTTTTTCGTTTTGAGTATAAATATTTTGATCCATTTTATATATCCAAATTAGTTACATATTTAGCATTCTCTTCAATAAACTTCCGTCTGCATTCAACTACATCACCCAT
>JAOZSF010000397.1 GCA_029939815.1 bacterium | reverse complement strand
GAATCGATTTTAATAAATCTGAAAGCATCGGCAAAGGCGTATTTAATTCTTAAAGAATCCGGAAGAAGTTGAATATAAGCCGCGTTATCAAATTGGAAAGTTCCCATTGAGTTCCACTGCCCGCCATTAATCTGCTGATTAACGTAAGCACGAATATCGACATCGATAGTATAAATATACATTTTAACAGCGGAACCCGCCTCGCTTTTTGCCGGATGCCATTCCAAAAGTTCATAAAGTCCGGTGCTTGGCAACTGCGGATAATAACGAATTTCTCTGCTCTTATTTTCGTTATATTTTGCTCTGAAATAATTAATACCGTAATCATCAGAAGCGGTTCTCGTATCCCAGTTTCCTTGAACAACAACTTTGTTAGTGTCGGTGTTATCAACAATAATATCAACATAGTCCGCAACATCCATTCTTTCAATCACAAAACCGGTTTCATCAGATGAATTGTCAGTCCAGGTAAGTTGAACATCAGTCGGTGAAGTAGTAACCGCGTTGAAATTAGAAGGCGGGTTTGGCACCGGAGCAGTAGAATTTACCGCCGCGCTATCGGAAGAAGTTTGCCCGCTATTATCAGTAACCGTAAGTTTAACAACATAAGCTCCAACTGAAGAATAAGTATGTTGTACAGAAGTTAAAGTTGGACCGTTAGTGAAAGTTCCGTCGCCAAAATTGTAAGAATAATCAACGATAGCACTTTCCGGATCGGTAGAACCTGCGCCGCTAATATCGACGCTAACGGGATTTTTCCCTGAAGGAGGCGAGACGGAAATTTTTGCTACGGGCGAATAATTAGTATCCCATTCGTAGCAGCCCATATCGACGATTTCATTAAAAACGCGCGGCTTATTATCGAGATCAACCTGATGTTCAACCGGAACGATTGTCAAGTCCTGAAATTCAACGATTTCGAGAACGCCGAGAGCGGCATAAGAATCCGACCAAACGGTTTCGATATTGACAATAACAACCCCGTTAGAATCTGATTTAACATTATAAATATAACCGCGGGATTTAATATTATTATCAACGCCTGGATATCCGCAATTTATTCCATTAATAGAACATCTATAATTATAATTGTTATTTGCCGAAGCAAAGAATCTAAACTCATAAATATTAGTCGCCACAAGCCCGGTGATTTTTATTACAGGTGAGTTGGTTGTGTCAATGAGTAAACAATCCCGTTGAGCAGATTCCGGATAATAATAGTTAGTAACAACACCGCTTGCATTTGACAAATGATAAGGTTTTAAAAATTCTAAAGAAATACCGGTTGAAGTTCCAACCGAATCAATTGCATTAGAAATTTTTGTGCCGGCAGAAACATCCGTAATATTGTTCCAGTTTCCGGGAGTAGTGTAAGAAGACGATCCAAGATCGAAGAGAACATTTCTAATTTTGGGATAGCTTCCCCAGACATAATTTATACCGGAATCAACACAAGGCGAAGCGGAATTAAGTCTGAAATTTTTATTAGCCGCATCTAAAAAGTTTGGAGGCGAAGTTATTGTTCCGGAAATGTTGAAAGCAGATAATTCGGTAATCGCCGGGGTAACGCAGCAATTAATAACAGAAATAAGGTCTCTTTGAGCATCCGGCTCATCAAAATCGAAATAATAATTCCCATTTTCATTATCGTAGCTGATAACATTCACTGCTTCACTTTCAGAGGCATAATTAGGATCAAAAGCCAAAGCGCCTTTTTTAGGCCAACCAATAATTTTGTTGTCAGTTATCGTTGTATTATAAATGTCACCGCCAACGTTGCATTCAACAATGGTCGGTCCTTCGTTATTATCAACCAAACAGTTGAACAGAGCGCCATCAGTATGATTAGCGACTGCCGCCCCGCTTTCCCCGGAATAATTTGCAGTAATATGACAGTTACTTACAATGCCGGAACCAAAGATTTGTATCCCGCCGCCAATAATAGAAACGTTAGAAATAATAGTAGAGTTACCCAAAACACCGTTTCCTCTTACGGCAATTCCGCCTGCTCCGACAATAAATCCTTCGCTTGTAGATTGATTATTAATAAAGATGCAATCATCAACATTTCCGTGAGTAACCATTCCGCCATCGATCCAGTTTCTGGCATTTCTGACAGTAAATCCCTTGAAAAGAGTGTTTTCTTCTGCCGTGACCCGCACTTCGCCGGCTTTTCCGTAATTACAATCAATAATAGTAACAAGCGGACCGTTCACGCTCCAAATCGAAATTCCTTCATTAATATGAATGTAAGTTGCTTCGAAATAAACCCCGTCGTTGACAATAATATTGTGCCCTGATGTCGCTGCATCGGTAGCAGCAATAATATTTGTCGCAGCTTCTTCCCAGGTTTTATAAGGATAAATATGTTTGCCGGTTTTGGATACATAATGATTAGTCGCTCCCGGCAAAACAGAAGAAATATTTATGTAAGCAGTTTTTGTAATTGAATTGCCGGAACTTTGACCAAATCCGAAATTATTACTTGCGGTTAAAGTAACCGAAAAAATTCCTGAATTAGTATAAAGAAATTGCGGGTTTTGTTCAGTAGAATCTATAATTCCGTCATTATCAAAATCCCATGCCCAAGAAGTCGGATAGTTTAAACTTAAATCTGTAAAATCAACTCTTATCGGAGCAACACCGTTAGTCGGCCAACCGGAAAAATCAGCGACTACATCCGGCGAAACGCGGATATAATCTTCACGAATCGCGGTATAAACTTCCCCGGCAGCGTT
>JAOZSF010000396.1 GCA_029939815.1 bacterium | reverse complement strand
GTTACCCGTTATGAATTAAAATATAATGTAAGTTATGAAAGCGGTGGGAGCAGTGGAAGTAATTTTGTTAATTTAAGAAATAAGGATGATTGGCATAATTTACGAATGTGGGATATAAATAAAAAAATGAAATTATCTTTAACAGCTCAAACTTCGGATAATAAAATAGCGGTAACGAATGACATTGAAATTATATCAGGGAAGAAATATGAAATTGTTCTAAAAATCAATCCCGAAAGAAAAGCTGATGTATCAGGATTTGTTTATAATTATGATATGACACCCGTTGCTGATAAATATATTTATGCACACGCTGGAGAGAAAAAAGATAATATAGAAACCGATTATCTTGGTTATTTTGAAATTGTAGGATTAGGCGCTGAAAAGGGCACTCCGCTTCAATTGCAAATTTGGAAAGGAGATATTGACTATTCAACAAATGTTCTTGCGGGAAGTGAAGATATAGAGTGGATACTGCCAAAACCTAAACAAATTACCGGAAGAGTTTTTATTGAAAATCTTGACACACCGGCATCAAATTTTTATGTTAGTGTAGGCGAGCATAACAACAAAAAAATTCATTCTACTGACGGGAGTTTTTCTGCTATATTTAATGCAGATAAGTCGTACTATAAAAAAACATTTAAAGTTTTTGTTTCCGCTGATGGTTATGCTGCTGAAGAAAGAGAAATCAATCCTAAAAATATAAATTCTTTTAATCTTGGTGATATAATTTTAATGAACAAAACTGCAGCAGTTTCGGGAAAAGTTGTCGATAAAAATAATGAGCCTGTCCGTGTAAGTTTAACACTTATGAAAACACAAATGAGTAGGAGTTATGGCAGAACTGAAAGTAAAGCATCCGATGGGACTTATGAATTTAAAAATATTTCTCCGGGCGAATATGTAGTGATGGCGTTTAATGAACTGAATAGTGTTCGTTCAGAACCATTTGAAGTAATCGCAGGTGAAAATTATGTAGTACCCGATTTAGTGTTTGAAACACCTAACACAATGATTTCAGGGAGGGTTTTCTTAAATGATGTTCCTATAAAAAAAGCTGAATTACTTTTTTGCCATGATAAAAAATATAATGTAGTTAGAGTTAAAAATGGAAGGTTTAAAACAAATATAAAACCCGGAAAGTATTTTGTCTCTTATATGAAAGAGAATGTTGTGACAATTGTTGATATGGAAGAATTAAACGATAACATAATTAATTTCAAATCCGGAAACGCAACTCTTGATTTCGAAATGCCGCTTGGTAATAAATTAAAAATAGTCCTGTTTAGAAAATTTGGCAATACTGACTTGCCGGTAACTTCATTTTCCTTGCGTAAGTCAAAAAGTTTAAATAATATTCAGGATGGAGATTATGTTATTACTGCCTTCGGAAGAATTAATGATATTGATACAAATATCACAGTTAATACAACCATAAAATCGGGCGAAACAAAAAAGATAAAATTTTGAAAAAATTAATTTAATTTAATAGCCCCAGTAAAAATAAAGGTCGGCGGAGTTTATCAATGATAGATGAATGAGAGAAAATAAATTTCTTTTTGTCGGTAATTCCTTTGAACTGTTCGCGCCCCTTGCTCTTACCGCCTACTTCCACCACAATCTTTTCATCTTTATATTGAATATAATAATCAGGCGTTTTAGCTCCCCGAGTAGTTTTTAAATAATTGAAAGGAATATTTGCAGCGAGCATTGCTTCGCAAAAGAAATCTTCTCTTAATCCGCCTATCGAATCTACAAAATCTTTGTACAAAAGTCTGTAAGGAAGAAACATAAGAATTTTGGGTTCGCGCAAAACATTTGTACCGACAGGAAACACAGGATTTAATATAAAAGATTTGTTAAGAAGATTTATATATGATTCCGCTTTATATTTTGTAATACCAATGTTTTTTGCGACGGAAGAGAAATTTAAACCATCAACTTCAGATTTTCCAATAAATTTTACAACTTTTTTTATTTTATTTATTTCTTCAACTTTTATCGATGCAAATGACGGAATATCTTTTTGAATAATCTTGTTTAAAATATTGCTCATTAATGGCATAAAGTCAGGTTCATCTAAAGTGAAAGGCATGAGTCCTCCGGAAAGATATTTATCAAAATGAACATCGAGTTTTAAAAGTTCCGATGAAATTTTGTCGTTAAAAATATCTTCCAGAGTAATACATGGCACTTTTTTGTCAAACTTGAAAAATAAATATTCGCGGAAACTGAACGGATATAAATAATGTAGGTTAACCCGACGCGATAAATCATAAGATGAGTCAATAATCGAAAGAGCAACAGAACTGGTAAATGTTAGTTTTACATTAAGGAAATCGTAAATTTTCTTGAGCGACTTAGAATAATTTTCGTTGAAGTGAATTTCATCTATGAAAAAGGAAGTGATTTTGTAATTTTCGTTCAACTCCCTTATTATCTCAAATAAATCACAATCGTCAAAGGCGTCAAGCGAAATATAACATGCTCCTTTGTCTTTTGAGGCAAGATGTTTAAGTAGAATGGTTTTACCAACACCACGCGGACCAACAATGCCTGTAAAATGTTTGCTTTTTTTAGGCGCAAGTTTGTGGTATAAATATCTTTTCTTAGGATATTTATTAAGATCAGCAAGTGCAAGCTCGCTCAAATCGATAATTTGTTTTAAAGTGTTCATTTGGCTAATATTATACAATAATATATACATTTTGTCAAATGATTTTCTAAAATGTATATCAT
>JAOZSF010000395.1 GCA_029939815.1 bacterium | reverse complement strand
TTATTTACGAAAGGGTTTGTTTTCATAACGTTGGGATAAATTTTAGCGGAAACGCAGAGCAATAATAAAACAATCAAAGATTTAAGGTTCATATTTTTATTAATTATAATTGTTATAGTGAGATAAATATTATCGTTTTAATGCTAATTTGTCAAGGTAAAAACCGTTTGCTTTTTAATACCGTTTTGTGTATAATAATCAACCATTTATTTTAAGTGGATATTATCCGGAAGTGAATAATTGCCAAATTCATTCTTTTTCGCAAAGTGAGCGGCGGATAGAATAAAAAAACGAGTTTCAAGCGGCAACGGGATTAACCTGAATGAATGCTCAATAACATTTTAACAAAAATATTAACCTTTAACCTATTATGAAAACAGAATTTGACACAACTATACCGGAACTGCAAATAGATCTTGCAAGTTTTGGAATTACCGACTCTACCTACGAAGAAATTTCGCAGCATGAGATGGAAGAACGATATGATGAATCCATTCCTGAAGTTCAGGAAGGAACAATTATAACCGGAAAAGTCGTAAGAATAACCAGCTCAGTCGTAATGGTTGACGTTGGAATGAAAGCAGAAGGCGTTATTCAGACAGATGAGTTTGAAAATATTGATGAAGTAAAGCCCGGTGACGAAATAGAAATACTTTTAATTGAAAAAGAAGATAAGCACGGAAATGTTTATTTATCTAAAATTGAAGCTGACAGACTTCGTGCCTGGGAACAGACACTTGAAATTTGTGAAGGCGATGCCCGTGTTACAGGAAAAGTTAAACGTAAAGTTAAAGGTGGCTTGATGGTGGATATCGGTGGAATTGAAGCATTTCTGCCTGCATCTCAAATCGCTCTTCAAAACATCAAAAATATTGATGATTATATAGATGAAGATATCGAAGTTAAAGTTATTAAAGTTAATCACGAACGCAGAAACCTCGTTGTTTCCCGCCGCGAACTGCTTGATGAAGAGCGTACCGACCATAAACGTAAATTCCTTGAACAGGTTAGAGTTGGCGATGTGGTTAAAGGCGCAGTTAAAAACATTACTGATTTCGGTGCGTTTATTGATCTCGATGGAATTGACGGACTTCTTCATCTTACAGATATGAAGTGGGGAAGAATTAATCATCCGAGTGAAATTCTTGAGCTTAACGGCGAAATAGATGTTATGATAATCGGAATTGATTATGATAAAGAACGTGTTTCTCTCGGCATAAAACAAATGTTTGATAATCCTTGGATTAATGTTGAAGAAAGATATCCGATTAACAGTCTCGTTACAGGAAAAGTTGTTAATATTCTTCCTTACGGAGCATTTGTTGAGCTCGAAGAAGGAATTGAAGGACTTATCCATATTTCCGAATTTTCGTGGACTAAGAAAGTTAATCATCCGTCTGAATTTGTTTCAGCCGGTGATGAAGTTGAAGCAATGGTTCTCAGCATCAGTCCTTTTGACCAGAAAATCAGCCTTGGTTTAAGACAGACTCAGGAAAATCCTTGGGAATCAATTGAAGAACGCTATCCGATCGGAGCGAAAGTTAAAGGAACAGTTAGAAACGTAACTAATTACGGTGCTTTTGTTCAGCTCGAAGATGGAATTGACGGTCTGATTCATGTTTCTGATATGTCATGGACAAGAAAAATTAATCATCCTTCGGAAATTTTGAAGAAAAATGCTGAAGTAGATGCTGTCGTTATTTCAATCAGTCCTGATGAACATAAGATTGCTCTTGGGATTAAACAGCTTGCTGAAGATCCATGGGAAAAAATCTTTAATCATTATTCAGAAGGCGATACTGTTACAGGTAAAATAACGAATATCACAACCTTTGGCGCTTTTATTCAGTTGCGTGATGAAATCGAAGGATTAATTCATATATCTGAACTTGCTGACAAACAGGTTGGCAGTGTGAAAGATATTGTACAGATCGGTCAGGAAGTTACAGGTCAGATTATTCGAATCGATCCTACTGAAAGAAGAATCGCAATCAGTATTAAAGAACACGAACGTAATCAGGAACAGTTAGCACCTGCTGGTACCGGAGAAGAAGCATCGGATGACAAATCGAAGCCGGAAGCTAAGCGTTTTGAGTCCAGTATTAATATTGATATTCCTTCTTTTGATAAGCCGGCAGACAAACCGGTAGAGGAAAAAGCAGCTGCTGAAGCCCCTGCTGAAAAAGTTGCAGAAGAAAAAGTAGCTGAAGAAGCCCCTGCTGAAGAAGTTGCAGAAGAAAAAGCAGCTGAAGAAGCCCCTGCTGAAAAAGTTGCAGAAGAAGCTCCTGCCGAAGAAGTTGCAGAAGAAAAGAAAGAAAAAGAATAACTACTTGAAAAAAAAAGTTAAAATGGATAAAATATATCTCCAAATTGATATATTGATCCAGAATAAATTGCGGGTGTAGCTCAATTGGTTAGAGCGCCGGCCTGTCACGCCGGAGGTTGCGAGTTCAAGTCTCGTCACTCGCGCCAGCAATAAAGAAGAAGCCGATGGAATTTTCCGTCGGCTTCTTTATTTTACCGCCCGGCAAACGCCGGGTGCTTTGCAAACACTAAATACATAAACTCCAAATCCTCGTGGCACGCGCTGCCCGCTTTTTGTAGCCGCTGCCGTTGGCTGCGGGAATTAAAAAACCGACCCCGGCGGGGTCGGCTACAGAAGACTACCCAATATGCATAGGGTGCTTCGCAAATACCGATTAACGATTAACGATTAACGAACTATCTATTTTCTACCTCTTCCAACTGTTG
>JAOZSF010000394.1 GCA_029939815.1 bacterium | reverse complement strand
GCGTCCTGAAGAACAATAGCGACATGTTTCCTCAAATCCTCAAACTTCCAGTTTTTAACATCTGAATCATCGAGTTTTACGATTCCGGAATTAGTATCATAGAATCTGCAAATCAAATTAATGATTGAAGTTTTTCCCGCACCTGTGGGACCAACGATAGCCACACTTTTCCCCGACTCGATTTTGAAGGAAACATTTTTAAGAACATCTGTTTCTTCAGTATAACCGAAAGTCACATTTTCGAATTCCACGGTCCCCTTTTGTTCTGATTGAGGATCACCAGAATTACTTTTTTCCTGAATTTCAGGTTTTTCATTTAGAAGATTAAATATTCTTTCCGCTGCGGCCATTGAACTTTGAATAATGTTGAATCTCTGTGTCATATTTACAACCGGTCCGAACATATATCCGATATACAGCAAAAAGGCGACAAGAGTACCTATCGACATTGTGCCGTGCATGATAGAAATTCCGGCAAAAACGATTACAAGGGCGGTACTTACGCTTGTAATAACATCAATTAGTGGTCTAAAAATTCCGAAAACAACGAGTTGTTTTATTCCCGCGTTATAGTAATTTAGATTTGTTTTATAATAATCTTCTCTGCGGCGTTTTTCCTGTCTGAAAGCCTGAATAATTTTAACTCCTGAAATATCTTCCGTAAGCATAGCGTTCAGCCGTGCAAGATATTTTCTAATATCTCTGAAAACTCTTCTTACTTTTTTCTTAAAGATCATTGCTACAATAAGAAAAACAGGTAAAAGAGAAAACGAAATCAAAGCCAGTCGCCAATCAAGCATCAGCAAAACAATAATGCTACCCAAAAACATCAGAATATCTTTAAGCGAAGCGACTAAAATAGTAGAAAACATCTCATTTATCGCTTCAACATCATTTGTAACCCTTGTAACCAATCGCCCAACAGGATTTTTATCAAAATATGAAAGTGATAATTTGTTAAGATGTTCAAATGTTTGTGTTCGAAGAACAAGCATTGCTCGCTGACCCATAATTTGAGTAACGATTACATGACCATACTCGCAGATTGTTTTTATGAAAAGAACTGCAACAATAATAATTGCAAGATACATCACACCTGAAATTCTCGCGTCATTCGGAATCGTTTTATCATTAATATATTTATCGATACCGAGTTTGAAAAAGTATGGAACCAATAACTGTAAAGCACTTGAAAGTAAGAGAAAAACGGTTGCCAGAACAAACAACTTCTTGTATGGCAGGATATAACGAAGAACTTTCTTCATCAATTTCCAGTCATAAACCTTTCCTAGGTTTTCTTCGTTATGTATGTTTTCGTGCGGCATTTGTTTTTAGGATTATTGGATTGTTGGATTATTGAATATGATCAATGAGTACATTGTTATTTCATTAGGAATATTTAATTTGGATCTCTATTTTTCTCAAGACTTTGCAATCTGTACAGTTCGCAGTAATATCCTTCGCGATGTATTAAATCAAAATGTTTTCCGGAATCTTCAATTGTTCCGTTATTAATCACTAAAATATTATCGGCGTCCTTAACTGCGCTAATTCGATGAGCGATAATAATATTTGTTCTAAATTGTATTTCCGCTTTTAAATTTTCGAGAATCGCTGTTTCTGTCTCGGCATCAACAGCCGATAACGCGTCATCAAGAACAAGAATATCAGGATTTGCGGCAAGAGCGCGTGCGATGGCTATGCGTTGTTTTTGTCCGCCTGAAAGCGTAATACCTCTTTCCCCCACTTCAGTTTCATAACCGTTAGGGAAAGATAGAATTTCGTCGTGAATCCGGACTGTTCGGGCCGCATCTTCAATTTTCTCCCGGGATATATTTTTATTTCCGAAGCTTATATTTTCAGCGATAGTCATTGCGAAAAGAAAAGGTTCCTGAGGCACATAGCCGAATTTTCCCCGTACGCGCGAAAGTTTTAAATCCGTGATATTGTTCTCTCCGAAAGAAATTGTTCCACCGGAAACATCGTAAAGCCGCATAAGCAGTTCAACTATTGTGGTTTTCCCCGAACCTGTTCTTCCGACAATTCCGAGTGTTGAATTTTCTTTAATTTCAAAATTAATATTTTTAAGTACTTCAACGTCGGTTCCCGGATAAGTAAAATTCAAATTGCAGCATTTAATATTTGATGATGGTTTTACATCGATATCACCATCGTTAATAGTTGGTTTTGTATCAATTATTGATTGAACTCTTTCCATACTTGCCGCGCCTCTCTGGACAAGATTCACCACAACACCAATCGCGATCATAGGCCATGTAAGCATTCCGATATAACTTGCGAAAGCGACGAATTCGCCGATTGATAGTTGACCTGTAATCACTCTTTTCCCGCCGAACCAGAGCAATAGAGCGAGACTGACCATAGCGAGACCTGAAATAGCCGGATCGAATACAGCTTGAATTTTAGCGAGTTTAATATTTTCATCAGCGCAGTTTTCAGCTTTTTCCGTAAAATATTTTTGTTCCGTTTTTTCATCGCCATAAGCTTTAACGACTCTGATACCTGAAATAGTTTCCTGAGCTTTTTCTGTAAGTTTGGAAAACGCATTCTGAACTTTATCGAAACGAAAATGAACCAGTTTACCGAATTTTATGACAACTAGCGTTACAATCGGCAAAGGAAGCAAAGTTATCAATGCCAATGACGGACTCGTGTAAATCATGTTCGCGATTGAAAGCGTACCGAGGACAACAGCATCGAAAGCGGCAAGGGTTCCGAATCCGGCGGAGCGTTGT
>JAOZSF010000393.1 GCA_029939815.1 bacterium | reverse complement strand
ATAACGAATAATCCTCCTTAGGCGGATCTTCGACAACTAACAAATAACTGATAATGAATATGGAAAAAACTCAAAATAAGGAACGGGAAGCTAAAGCGAAAGAATATGACAAACTGCACAACTGGCTTTTTCTTGTTGATCTTGCCGTAACAGTAATTTTACTTGGCGGAATAATGATCGGCGGGAAAAACGGTCTTTCATTTAAACTGCAGCATTTTGTAGAAAAATATACGGGAACAAATCCATGGTTTGTTACCGCGGGTTATGTTGCCGGTCTGCTGATAATTTACACAGTTGTTATGCTGCCGTATTCCTGGTGGAAAGGATTTTATCTTGAGCATAAATATGAACTGAGCAATCAGACTTTTTTTAATTGGATTTGGGATGAAATAAAATCACTTGCGTTAAACTTATTGCTCGGAATTATTGTTTTCGAGATTTTCTACGCGTTTATTCGCGGAACAGGTTCGGCATGGTGGATCTGGGCGGCATGCGCGTGGATCGCCTTGCAGGTAATTCTCGGAATGCTTTTTCCTGTGCTTATTCTACCGTTGTTTTATAAAACCGGTCCGCTTGACCGTCCTGATTTACAGGAAAAGCTTGAGAATCTTGCTAAAAAAGCCGGAGTAAATGTTCTTGGAATGTTTCGCCTCGATATGTCGGAAAAAACTAAAAAAGCGAATGCAATGATGGCAGGACTCGGTAAAACCAAACGCATCTTGCTCGGGGATACTTTGCTCGATAAATTTACCGATGGAGAAGTCGTTTCGGTTCTCGCGCATGAGTTCGGACATTTTTACCACAAACATATTTGGAAATTGATGGTTATAGCTTCATTACTCGCTTTTGGTGGAATGTGGCTTGCGGATAAAATTATCTACTCAACCGCATCGGCTTTGAACATTGGCGGGCAACAAATTACTGATATTGCCACATTACCATTATTACTTTTTGCGCTGCTTTTGTTTGGATTAATTACAATGCCGATAACAAATATTATTTCACGTTACTTTGAGAGACAGGCGGATTTATACGCGCTGAAATCGACAAACGATGTTGAGAGTTTTATTACTGCGATGGAACGGTTAGCAGACCAGAATTTATCTAACCGGGAGCCGCATCCCGCGATAGAGTTTTTGCTTCACAGTCATCCGAGTATTGCGAAAAGAATAAAATTCGCGCAGAAGTTTGAATTAATGATGGATGTGTAGTCGCGCTTTAAGCGCGAATTGCATGCTTGCCATGCAATAGTATTCGGTTGTAGCCGCTGCAGTTAGCTGCGGGTTCCGGCAGCGCCGGAAAGGTATGAACGTGCGTATTATCGCACGGTCATATTCAAGTAAAGAACAAATTAAATAATCAATAATCAACAAGAAATGTTCAATGTTCAAGTAAAGAACAGAGAACCACCCCGCCCTAAAGGGCACCCCTCCTAAAACAGGAGGGGAAACCAAGAACAAAAAAATAAATCATGATAAAAGCATTAAGAGGGACATACGATATTTTACCGCCGGAAACAACACTCTGGCAGAAAGTAGAACAAAAAACCAGGGAATTATTCGGTTCATACGGTTACGGGGAAATCCGTACGCCGATTTTTGAGCGTACAGAACTTTTCACCCGCTCAATCGGTGAAGCAACCGATATTGTTGAAAAGGAAATGTACACTTTTCAGGATAGAAAAGGTCGCTCGTGTTCATTGCGACCGGAAGCTACAGCTTGCGTTGTTCGTGCGTGTCTTGAGCACAAGCTTTTAAATCAGCAGGGAAAGATCCACAAGTTTTTTTATATTGGACCAATGTTCAGATATGACCGTCCACAGGCTGGTCGGCAGAGGCAGTTTAATCAGGTTGGTGTGGAATTATTCGGCTCATATAGTCCGCTTGCCGATGCGGAAGTCATCACGATGATGGTGCGATTTTTTGAGTTGCTTGGACTGAAGAATGTTAGTGTAAACATAAATTCACTTGGCGATAAGGAGAGTGTTGAGAATTATAAAGATGAATTAAAGAAATTTATTCAGCCAAAATTAGGTGAATTATGTCCTGACTGCAACCGCAGGTTTGAAAAGAATATTTTACGTCTGCTTGACTGTAAAGTTCCTTCATGCAAAGAGATTTTCAGTTCGCCGGAAATGCCTGTAATAACTAATTCTCTGAGTGATGTTTCGCGCGAACATTATAAAGCAGTTCTTTCCGCGTTGAAAGATGTTAATGTAAATTTTGTTGAAGATTCCGGTTTAGTCAGGGGGCTTGATTATTATACTGAAACAATTTTTGAAATCACACATAATTCTATTGGAGCGCAGTCGGCACTCGGCGGCGGCGGCAGATATAACAACCTTGTAAAAGAGATCGGCGGATCCGCTACCGGAGCGGTAGGTTTCGCGATAGGGATTGAGCGGCTGATTCTCGCACTAAAGCAGTTGGACATTCCTGAAGAAGATCAGAAAGAGATAATATATTTAGTTTCTTTTGATGAAGCAGCGATAAGAGAAAATCTTGTTTTTGCGGATGAACTTAGAAAAAAAGGACTGACGGCAATTACAGGTTATCAAAAATTATCGGTTAAAGCACAGATGCGGCAGGCAAACAATATCGGTGCGAAATTTGTTGTAATGCGCGGGGAAGATGAGCGTGCGCAGGAGTCGGTAAAAGTCAAGAATATGGAAACCGGAGAGGAGAAGATTACGCCGGTGCAGAATTTAGCGGATGAATTTATTTAATGTTGATTTGATGTCATCGTTAAGCAGAACGCCGAGTT
>JAOZSF010000392.1 GCA_029939815.1 bacterium | reverse complement strand
AATAACGAATAATCCTCCTTTGGCGGATTTTCGACAAATAACGAATAACTACTAATGAACTCTTTTATTATTTTATGCTTATTGCTCGGTGTCGGTCATCTCGTGAGAATGAAATTTAAACTTATGCAGAAGCTTTATCTGCCATCAAGTGTTATCGCGGGAATTATAGGGTTAATAATTTTACAGACGGCTCACTATTCAGGGATAAACATTCCGGCTTCTTTTACCGCCGGGTGGTCAAAAATTCCTTCTTTACTCATCAATGTTGTTTTTGCGTGTTTATTTCTCGGAATGAAACTGCCCAAAATGACTACACTTTGGAAACGCGCGGGGACACAGCTCTGCTATGGACAAATCGTTGCGTGGGGACAGTACGTTGTTGGAATAGGGCTTGTGCTCTTTTTTCTCGGTAAATTTTTTCATCTTCCTGATATGTTCGGCGGAATCTTACCCGTGGGATTTGAAGGCGGACATGGTACCGCCGCGGGCATGGGACCGGTTTTTGTTGAACGCGGCTGGGCTGCCGGTAAAGATTTTGCGCTTGCAAGTGCAACAATGGGAATAATGGGCGCGATTATCGTTGGTATGATTCTCATTAACTGGGCGGTTAGACGCGGTTATGTTGCCAAAGTGAGTAAACCGTCACCGTTTCCTGAAGATGACGCGATTGCTGTTATTCCTGTTGGTCATCGTCCTCCTGCCGGAAAGTTAACTGTTTCATCTGACGCGATTGAAACTTTCACGTTGCACATTATATTTGTCGGTCTTGCCATTTTCATTGGCATAGTTATTAAATTCGGACTCGTGCAATTTGAATCAATAATTCCTTTTCTTTCTAAAAATAATTTGCTTAGCAGTTTTCCATTATTCCCACTTTGTATGATGGGCGGTCTTTTAATTCAATGGCTTGAAGACAGGTATGACAAATACAATTTGATAGACTATGGAATTACGATGCGAATTCAAAATTCCGCACTTGATTTTCTTGTTGTCGCGGCAATCGCCACAATTAAACTTGACATCATTATGAGCGGAATTGTTCCTTTGCTTATTCTTGTCGCGGCAGGAATATTGTGGAATGTTTTTTGTGTCCTTTTCCTCGCAAGGCGTGTCTTTAAGGAAGCTTGGTTTGAACGTGCAATTGCTGAAATGGGACAGTCGATGGGAGTTACAGCCACCGGTCTTTTACTTTTAAGAGTAGTTGATCCTGATTATGAAACGCCCGCAGCCGATGCTTTTGCGTGCAAACAAATTCTTCACGAACCATTTATGGGTGGCGGATTGTGGACAAGCATGGCTATTCCTTTGCTTGCTGTTTATGGTGGATTACCTGTTTTCTTCATCGCGGTATCAGCGATAGTGGTTTGGTTGATAGTAGTCTTTTTTATGAAAAAAGCCAGCTGGGGATAAGAGCCGGCAAATCTATATTTTATTTTTTTCATTTTTGGTATAATAAGCATTATGATAGATTTAGGAAAAATAAACAAACTGAAAGTGTTGAGAAAAGTCGATTTTGGAGTTTATCTCGAAGGGGATGAATTCGATAGTATATTATTGCCCGGAAGGTATGTTCCGGAAAACTGCGAGGTAGATGATGAAATAGATGTCTTCATCTATTTCGATTCCGATGACCGGATAATCGCCACAACGGAAACTCCTCATGCGCAGGTCGGTGATATTGCTTGCTTGAAAGTTGTGGCTGTTAATTCTATAGGCACTTTTCTTGATTGGGGATTATCCAAGGATTTGCTTGTTCCGTTCAGTGAGCAAAATAAAAAAATGAAGGAAGGGGAGTCTTATGTCGTCAAAATTTTTGTCGATGAAAAAACAAATCGAATTGCCGCTACATCAAAATTAGAAAAATTTCTGTCAGATAAATTACCCGAAGATTATGAAATAGGGCAGGAAGTTGACCTGTTAATTTGTGACAAGAGCGATATTGGTTTCAAAGCGGTTATTGATGAATTTTGGCTTGGGATTATTTACAGAAATGAAGTTTACGAAACGCTGAAAATCGGGCAGAAAATAAAAGGGTATATAAAGAAAATCAGGGATGACGGGAAAATCGATCTGACTTTATATAAAAGCGGCTACGGAAGAATTACGGATCTGACAGAGAAAATTCTTGACGAACTGAAGAAGAACGGTGGTTTTATCAAAGTTACGGATAAGAGTTCACCGGAAGTTATTCATAAATTATTTGGTGCAAGTAAAAAATCATATAAAAAAGCCATTGGCGCTCTTTATAAAAAAAGAATTGTTGGATTGGAAAAAGATGGCGTGAGATTACTGTGAAGAATGGAAAAACGGAGGAAAAGGTTTTTCATATAGCTCCTGTAATTCCTGTAAATAAACAGGCAAACAAATTGTGAAAAAATAATAGAGAATTCTCTCGCTTATGCTACAATTTTAAAACTTAATGACGAAGAACTGCCGATTGTAGGAAATATGTTTGGACTGAATGGCGATGACAAAACTATAATCCGAAAATTAATAGATAAATTCGACTTAGAATTTGTAGCTTTAACACGTGGCGCGGAAGGCAGTTTACTGATTTCAAAAAACGACATTTCTGAATAAAAAGGAATCAGGGTTGATGTCGTTGATACAGTTGGTGCCGGTGATTGTTTTTCTGCGGCGATAGTTATGGGATTACTTGAAGAAAAAACGCTGGATGAGATTAATAGATTAGCAAATGAACTTGCGGCAAAAGTTTGCACGCAGAAAGGCGGGACGGCTAACGGAGAACGATAATCAATAATCAA
>JAOZSF010000041.1 GCA_029939815.1 bacterium | reverse complement strand
TAACTATTAACTAATAACTAATAACAATTAAAAATGCTCCGATTTCATGATCCATTATGGTTTTTTCTATTGCTGCTGATTCCGGTAATAATATGGCATTATTTCCGGGCATCAGGCGGCACAGTTAAATATTCGTCAATAACCATGCTGAAGAAAATCAAACCATCGCCGTCGTTATATTCGCGGCACATAGTTTTGGTTTTGAGATGTTTTGCAATTATACTGCTCACATTAGCACTTGCCCGACCGCAACGTGGAAAAGAAGACACAAAGGTTACGACAAACGGTATCGACATAATTTTGGCTATTGACACTTCGGGGAGTATGCTTGCCGGAGACTTAACAAAGAATCCTGATATAAGCCGGCTTGATGTTGCTAAACAAGTAGTTGAACAATTTATTAAAAAAAGAAGAAATGACAGAATAGGATTGGTTGTTTATGGTGAAGACGCTTATACTCAATGCCCCTTAACTCTTGACTACGGAGTGCTTTTGAAATTTCTTGACAAATGTAAAATAGGAATTGCCGGGCAAAACAGCACTTCTATCGGGGACGCAATAGCCACTTCGGTTCTTCGTATGGAAAATTCAAAGGCAAAAAGCAAAGTTGTAATTCTTCTTACCGACGGAAAAAACAACAGCGGATTGATTTCACCTGAAACGGCCGCGGAAATGGCTCGGGAGCTCGGTGTAAAAATATATACAGTTGGTGTTGGAACAGCATCCCCTTACGCTCCTGTCCCCGCGGTAGATATGTTTGGAGGCAAAACGTATCAAAGAATGGCGGTTGATATAGATGAAAATCTTTTAAAGGAAGTAGCAAATGTATCGAGCGGGAAATATTTCAGAGCAACGAACAAGAATTCCTTAAAGAAGATTTATGATGATATAAATAAAATGGAAAAGACTAAGACTGAAGTTTTTCATTACATGGAATACAAAGAGCAGTTTGCAAATTTTGCCATTGCCGGGTCTATATTTCTTATATTAGAAATTCTTCTTGCAAATACAAAATTTAAAAAACTGCCATGATGGCCGGACAATTCCACAGTTAAAAACTGCAGCCACAAGGAATGTAACCAAGGTCTTTGACCTTGGATGGATTGGTGGATGACCGTGCGACAAGCGCACGTTATTTCATTGGGTGGATTGGTGAAAATTAATAAAACAACAAATTAAAAAATCAAATGCAATTTGGTAAACTTATATTTATTCATGGTATATGGATTGTCATAGCAATCGCTTTGTTCCTCTTTTGGGCATTTAAGCGGCGGAATTCCCTGTTGCGTCTGTTTGCTCAAAACGAGATGTTGAAACAACTTACCGAGCACGTAAGTATTCAAAAGCAAAAATATAAATACGCGTTACTTGTGCTTGCGTTGTTATCAATCGTATTCGCGCTTATCCAACCGAAGTGGGGATATCACTGGGAAAAGATTCAGAGGCGCGGTATTGATGTTATTGTCGCGGTTGATGTTTCAAGAAGTATGTTTGCTGATGATATAAAGCCGAACAGACTTGACCGTGCCCGGCGTGAGATTTTAGATTTAATAAGAATGATGAAAGGAGACCGGATAGGACTAATTGCTTTTGCGGGTACAGCATTTGTGCAATGCCCGTTAACGCTTGATTATGGAGCATGCCGGATGTTTGTTGACGAGTTAAACCCGACATTAATCCCTCGCGGCGGAACACAGATTGGTGAAGCAATAAGAAAAGCTGTTTCTGCATTTGAAGGTAAAGAAAAGAAGAATCGCGCTTTGATAATTATCACTGACGGCGAAGATCATGACAGCAATCCTATTGAAGCGGCAAAGCTTGCTGCTGAAAAAGGAATAAAGATTTACTGCATAGGAATAGGCACACCATCCGGAAGTCCTATTCGCATAAAAAATACAAAAGGGAAAAAAGTATATTTGAAAGATTCGAAAGGTCAGCTTGTGCTCTCAAAGCTTGATGAAAAGACATTAAAAAAGATTGCTTTAATAACCGGCGGGGCCTATATTCAGGCATCAGCATCCGGGATAGAACTTGATAAAATCTATAAGGACAGGATAGCCAAAATGAACAAAACGGATTTACAGAGCACACGTAAGAAGCGGTATGAGCCGAGGTTTCAATGGCCATTAGCTTTAGCACTGCTTTTCATAATAAGTGAATCCTTAATAACCGATTATAAGAAGAACCGTTCATAAATTTGGAGTTAGAAATGAAATTAATCTCTTTAATAATTTTAACCTTTTTTGTTTCGTTAGCAACATCTGCTGCCGATGTAAATACGATTGCCGAGAAAGTAAAAAAGGGCAACGATTTTTACGAGCAGGAAAATTATAAAGCCGCGCAACAGGAATACACAGCGGCACAAATAGACGCGCCGGACAATTCTGATATTAATTATAATCAAGCCAATGTGTTTTATAAGCAAAAGAAATATGATAAAGCAATTGCATCATATAAAAAAGCGTTAGAAATGGCGACAGAAAAAATTGAAATGAAATGCTATTATAATATCGGTGATTGCCTCGTTCAGCAGGGAAAACTTAAAGAGGCGCTTGAGTCATACAAGCGCGCGTTAAGACTTGACCGGGATGACGAGGATGTAAAGTACAATATTGAATATGTTCAGCTTAAGTTAAAAGAAATTGAAAGCAAGAAGAAAAAGGATAAAAAGAAGAAAGATGATCCGTTGAACAAGCTTCTTAAAGAGCTTGAGAAATTAATTGGAGTTCAGGCGCAAAACAATGTTCAAACTAAAAAGCTTATAGAAACATTGTCATTTGGAATTACAAATCAAATGGAATTTACCGGTTCACTTACAGATATTTTTACCAATGAGCAAAATTACGTCCAAAAAACGTTTGAAATAAGAGAGGGGTTTAGAGCTCTTCGAACAAATCTCCCACCGGAAAAATTGTATGGAAAACAAAGTCCACAAATGCAACAAGGGATGCCGAATACTCAACTGCAACAAAATCCATCAGCTCAAAAGCAGTTTTCTTTAGATCAGTCCACACGTGAATTAATCGGTATTTACAAATCACTTGCTGAATCGGCATCATCATTAAGTTCTACTAACACGACGACAGCGTCAACTATAAACAAGCTCAGCGAGATTGAGAGTAAACTTAAACAGGCAGGCAATGCGACCAAAGATGAAACCAACAAGCAGTTTTCAGCGAGTGGAGAAGACATACTAAAGAGAATAAAATATATGCTTGTGAGTCCTAAGAAATCAAGTCAATCTGAATTCAAAAAAATATCAGAAGAATTTAATTCGCTTATGGGCAATATCCAGTCAAAGCTCAATTCAAAAATGCCGCCAACAGGCGGGATGCCCGGAATGACTAACGGACCGCAGAAGACTTTGGCACAAAAGATTGACAATGCGGTAAAATTTCTTGCGACGGCGCACAGTGATTTAGAATTATCAGCCAAGTATTTGGAGAGCAGCTGGACTAACGCGCCTCCGAGTCAGGAAGTAGGGTTAAGATATTTAATAAAGGCGCGCAAAGAGTTTGACGACAAGAACCAGAAGAATCAAAACAAAAACAACAAGCAGAATAATAAGCAGAAGAACAAAAAGAAAAAAGACAATAAAGACGACAAGAAGAAACAGAATAAGAATAAAGATCAGAAAAAAGATAAAAAGAAGGACAAGCAAAAACAGGATAAAAAGCAAAATGACAAACAAAAACAAAATAAACCACAGAATAAAGAGCAGGAAAAACAGAATAAAAAGCAGGAAAAGCAACCTAAGTTAGATAAAAAACAGGTTAAACAAATGCTTAAGAATTTTAAAGAAGATCAACGGAACAAACGAAAAATGAGAAAGCAAAAGGCTCATGCTGCGGGTTATATACCTGTTGACAAAGATTGGTAAAATAAATAAACTTAAATAGAATTGAAATAAAAGAAACAAGAAAACTATGCTTAAACTTTTGAAATACACATTATTAACCTCTTTTCTCCTTTTCGCTTCGGTTTCACAAGCGCAAGTGAAAGTTCTGGCGTCAATAAACAAGCGTGTAATCAGTTTAAATGAAAATGTGAATTTTCAAGTGACCGTTGAAGGAAGCCAGAAAACATTAATGCCGAAGTTTGAAAAGCTGACCGGTTTTAGTATTTTGCAGGGACCATCTATTTCCCGGCAGATGTCGTTTGTAAATGGTCATCAGAGTAAAAGTGTAACATACTCCTATATTTTAAAGCCCAATGCTGTCGGCAGTCAAACAATAGGACCTGTAACTGTGAAAGTAGGCAGTCAAAAATACCGTACAAAACCGATACAGGTTGAAATAGTAAAAGGAAATAAAAACAATTCAAAGAATGATCCTGCCGGAACAGCTGATCTTTCCACCGATCAAAACATTTTTTTAAATCTCCAGGTTGATAAATCGGAAGTTTACGCGAATGGTCAAATTTCTCTTGCTTTAACATTATATTATAAGGATGTTGATATTACCGATGTTACTCAGCCGGATTTTAAACTCAAGGGTTTTTTTGTTTATGACGATGGCGGCCGGCCTGTTCAGCAAAGGGTTATGATCGATAATATGATATATCAGTCTGTCCGATTTCAGAAGCTTCTTATTCCTCTCAGCGCCGGCAAGCATAAAATAGGGCCATTTTCAATTGATGTTACAATTCGCGTTCCTATTCGCGGAAAGCGTCGGCGTGATCCGTTTGACGACAATTTTTTCGGCGGGAGTATTTTCGGAGATTTTTTTGGAAATTATAAGACAAAAATTGTTTCAGTGAAATCAAATCCGGTAACTGTAAATATCAGAAAATTGCCCTTAACAGGGAAGCCGGATGGCTTTTCCGGTGCGGTCGGTAATTTCTCGCTTAATGTGGACGTATCTCCAAAAACCGTTCAGGTAGGCGAGCCGGTAACTTTAACAGTTAAACTTTCCGGAAAAGGCAATATTGATAATGCATCGATAGATATGCCAAAAGACACGCGTGGTTTCAGGATTTACGAACCTGAAACCACGCGTGATTCCCGTGTTTCTGAAGGCCAGTTAGTTGGTAAGAGGACATATAAACAAGCTATGGTTCCGACATCGACCAATGCAGTACTTATTCCCGCGATTAATTTTTCGTATTTTAATCCTGAAACAAAGAAATATGTAAGTTTAAAAAGGGGACCTTTTAAATTAAAAGTCAAACCGATGCCCGAAGACAGTAAATTAAGAATAACGGAACTCACTTCAATTAGAAACAATCAAGGATCCATAAGAATTCTTAATCAGGATATTTTCCCAATCACAACATCGGTAGATTCACTTGGCAGCTCAAAGCGCGCGATCAATAATCCTGCTTTTTATACCTTGGTGATTGCTCCGGCCGCAGCATGGATAATTCTTGCAGCATTTGCACGGCGACGAAATCGAATGCTAAACGATACAGCTTTGTATCGCAGGACAAACGCGTCTAAGAAAGTAAAGGCGCGGTTAAAGAAAGCACGCAGCGCGCTTAAGAATGACAACAACAAATTATTTTATCTGGAATTATCTGATGCATTAACTCACTTTATAGCTGATCAAATACATATTCCTGCGGCACAGGTTACGGCAATAACCTTATCAAAAATACTTACCGGATATGGTATTCCGCAAGAGACAGTTGAAGAGTTAAAAAACACTCTTGAATACTGCGATTTCGGTCGTTTTGCCCCTGGTGAGTTTTCTAAAGTTGAAGCAGAAAAACGTCTCAGTGCGAGTGAAAGATTAATAACCGAACTTGAAAAAGTAATATCCTGACTATTTAACCAACAACAAGAGCAGAATGTTAAGAAGATATTATAAACCTTTTATTATTATTTTTGCAGTTATTGCTTTAATGGAATTTATAGTTCCTCAGCAGTGCTTTGCGACCGATGATGCCTATACTACTTTTGTGCAGGCCAATCAGGTTTACAAAGGAACAAATTATTCAAAAGCCATTTCTCTTTATAATAAAGCCCTTTCGCTCGGCTTCGCTCCAGGCGGACTTTACTATAACCTCGGTAACGCGTATTACCGAAACGGTGATCTCGGTAAGGCAATTGCATCATATTTAAGAGCCAGGCAATTGCTTCCGCGCAACAGTGATGTTTTAGAGAACTTAAACACCGCGCGTTCGCAAACAATAGATAAAATTGTGCCTAATGAACCTCCTGCGGCGCTGCGACAATTTTTATTTTTATATTACAAATTCAGTTTGGATGAACTTCTGTGGATGACGGCGGTTTTGTTGGCAGCGGTATTTCTTTTACTGTCAATTTATACTTTTTTCCGAATTTCTCCAATTAGAAGTTTTATTAAAATTACGGTAATTGTTTTTGTAATAATTGGCACAACCGCAGCGGTTAAGTTTTATAACATTTTATCACATTCTACAGCGGTAATTACTTCAAAGGAAGCTGTTGTAAGGGCGGGCCCCGGAGACTCCTACGCTGAAATATTTGTTATTCATAACGGTACAGAAATAAAGATTCTTGAGAAGAAGGATAATAGTGCTAAAATTAAAGTGGATAAGAAAAAGGGTTGGATAAATGTTAATGATATTGATATAATATAGGGAGATTTAAGATTTGATTACTGATAAAAAAACCGAAACCGCCGGCACTGGCTACAACCCTGAACCCACAAAATGAGAACTAAACTAACATTAATAATTTTTTCTATTTTTTGCATTACCGTTTTTTTTGTTTATGCTAAAGAAAAGAATCCGGAAGATTATTCCTTTATTGAATGGGAAGGCTGGGGTGACTGGAATGGAACAATGACCGGTCGAATTACTGATCAAGATGGCAATCCTATTCCTTACGCGAAAATCAAAGTTCACTCAAAAAATATAAGAACCACTGCCGATAAAAACGGTTATTTTTCTATTAAGGGCTTGCAGCAGGGCGGTCATTATTCGCTGATAGTTAAGGGGAAAGGCTTTGATGGAGCAGTTGCAAGATGGATTCCGATTCCAATAAGTCAATCGGCTGACATTGGTAAATTCTCGCTTGAGCCTGAACATATATGGACAAATTTCTGGGTTGTCACGTCAAATGCTCTTGAAAACGGCACATGGGTAGTTGTGTCAAATTTCTTTGATATTGCCGATGATATTACTAATATTTATAATATCAAGGAATACAATTTCTTTAATCCTCCGGACTTGCACATTTACGATTATGAACCGGAAACTAATGTGATTGATACGATGGATGGGACGGATAAGACTAATAGGACGGATAAGGTTGAAAAAAAATAATCCAATAATCCAACAATTCCATGTCTGCAATTATCACTTATAAAGTAACATGCCCCTGCTGCAATACAATTCTTGTAGTCGATAAAGTTACAGGAGAGGTATTAGAGCATCGCGAGCCTCTTGTTGAAAATCCAAGCGGCGATAGATTTGCCGATGCATTACAAGCACAAAAGGATCATTCAGAAAAAATCAACAGTCTTTTTGATAAAAGTCTTTCAGGGCTCAAAGAAAAAGATACCGATCGGCAAACTCTTTTTGAAGAGTCTTTGAAAAAGACACGAGAAGAAGGTATCGGTGATTATAAGCCTATCCGCGACATTGACCTTGACTGACTGATACCTGTTTTGGTATTATTTTATTATGTTAAATCGTTATTATAAAAAACGTGTTTCATTGTTGGGATTTGCTCTTGCCGCAGCGGTTCTTGCATTTGTCATCATCGTTTATTCCATTTCAGATTACAAACGAACACGGGCACGATTTGAACATTCGCTTGTGCGTGAGGGTTTAAAGGTGATTGAAGCTTTTGAGTCATCTGTGCGAATCGGTCTTACAGGCAGGCGTTTATGGGACAAAGAAAAGCTTCATGCGCTAATTATGGATACATGCAAGCGAGCTGACCTTGATTCTTTTTGTTTTATATCGCCATCGTTAAATGTTTTTTATGTTACCAGAGACTTCAAAACCAATTTTTATAATTCTTCTTTGACAAACGCATATAACAAACTTTCAAATCAGCCTTATTTCTGGAAATATTCTACCTCTCCAAGCGGAGTTAAATCATTTTGTATTATAAAACCGCTGCTGCTTGATAACGCGGAACGAATCGGCAAACGAACTTTCAGGTTTTACCAGGTGCTTCTTGACAGAAAAAGTCAACACAAAACTCTGCGGCATTTCCGTTCATCAAGAAACAATGTCCGTTCTCTCCCTCTGGCAAGTGTTTGCCTCCCCCTTGATGATATTAGCGCTATAACACATCAGACGATTGTTCAGCTTTTAATTATGGGAGTTATATTTTTCTTTATAGGGTCTTTGCTGTTTTATGTCATTTCAATTGTACAGCATCACGGCACTCTTTCTTCAGCACTCAAACGTGTCCGCGCGGAAAACGAACAGCTTATTGAAGGCATAAGACGCGCAGACAGACTTTCGCTAATCGGCAGAATGGCGGCAACAATGTCGCATGACATCCGAAATCCGCTTGGCTCCATAAGCGGTTTCACCCAGCTTTTCAAAAGAGAATTTTTAAAAAATAATAATATAGAAATGTGTAAACATGCCGAAATTGTTATTAGCGAAGTTGACCGCCTTAATGGCATAGTTAAGAGGACTCTTCAGTTCAGCAAACCTCTCAAGCCATCATTTCAAACGCTTGATATCAAGCCATTATTAATGCGTACACTTGAGCTTATCAAACGTGATATCAGTTTAAAGAATATAGAATTGCATTGTGATTTTCCTGATTCGCTTCCCAAGGTTAAAGTTGATGAACATCTGATTTCTCAAACATTTCTTAATATTTTACTTAACGCGCTTGATTCGATGCCGAACGGCGGAACTTTGGATGTTTCCCTTTCAAAAACAAGAGAAGGTTATGTAAAAATAAAAGTATCCGACACCGGAGTTGGAATTCCTGAGAACGAAGTCGATGATATTTTTCAGCCGTATTACAGTACAAAACCTACAGGAACAGGAATAGGACTTGCCGTTGTTGACAATATAATAGCAACACACGGCGGTACAATAACAGTTAAAAGTAAACTTGGTGAAGGGACAACTTTTGTTATCACTTTACCTTCTTCAAATTAAAGACTATATGAAAAGTTCTCAAAAAAATAAATGGATTCTTATCGTTGATGATGATACTCATCACCGCTCAATGCTGCGCGCCAATCTTCAATCTCTTGGTTATGGCGTTATTGAAGCGCCCACCGGCGAAGCCGCAATTCCTGCAACTGAAAAAGAAAAGCCGGATCTTGTTATTACCGATCTGAAAATGCCCGGCATTGATGGAATAGAAACTTTAAAACAAATTAAATCTATAGACAAAAAGATTCCGGTACTTGTGCTTACCGCCCATGGAACAATCCCTACCGCTGTTTGTGCTGTACGTTTCGGCGCTTATGATTTTCTGGAGAAGCCGGTGGATATTGACGCGCTTGCCGTTGCGATTGAAGGCGCGCTTAAATACGGCGGGATAGTTTTAGGAAAATGCACTAAAGACAATCGGGATGAAATTGATGAGTTCCCCGGCGTCATCAGAAAAAGCAAAGTTATGGAAGACATCCTGGAAGTTGCTAAGCGAGTTGCTCCGAGCGAAGCTTCCGTCCTTATTACAGGTGAAAGCGGAACCGGAAAAGAAATTATTGCCGATACAATTCAACGCCTAAGCGCAAGGGCGAATAAACCTTTTATAAAAGTCAACTGCGCGGCGCTGCATGAACAGTTACTTGAATCGGAACTTTTTGGCCATGAGCGCGGCGCTTTTACAGGTGCGCAGGATAAAAGGAAAGGTCGATTTGAACTATCAGACGGTGGGACTTTGTTTCTTGACGAAATCGGTGATATGACTCTCACTACTCAAGCTAAAATTCTGCGTGTGCTGCAGTCAGGAACTTTTGAACGACTTGGTGGCTCGGAAACCATTAAAACGGATGTAAGGATTATTGCCGCAACAAATCATAATCTTAAAGAAAATATTAAAGAAGGTAAATTTAGAAATGATCTCTATTTTCGCTTAAGTGTTGTTCCAATTCACTTACCTTCACTTAATGAGAGGCGCGAAGAAATAGCAGCTTTTGCGGAATATTTTCTTTCCGTTTTCTCGGCTAAAAACAGAAGAGAAATTAATTCTATATCGCCGGATGCGATGCAACTGCTCTACCGTTACAACTGGCCCGGAAATGTACGTGAACTCGAAAATGTGATGGAGCGGGCGGTAATTATGTCACTCGGTGATATAATTGTTCCGGACGTTCTTCCGGATTATTTTAAAATCGATAATCATTACCGTAAAGACACAAATAAGCCTCTGACTTTAATCGAAGAAAGCGAGTTGGATTTAATAAATGATATGCTCGCCGCTTGCAAAGGTAACAGAACCCAGGCTGCAGCACAGCTTGGTATGTCAAGAAGAAGTTTGTACAATAAATTAAAACGATACGGAATTATAGATGAGGAATAGATTATGAATTATGAATGGTGAATTATGAATG
>JAOZSF010000391.1 GCA_029939815.1 bacterium | reverse complement strand
AATATCATGAAAATTATCGAAGGAATGCTCGATGCAAAAAATCTTAAACTTGCCATCGTTGCAAGTAGATTTAACGAATTCATTACCGAAAAACTTATCGGCGGCGCTATCGATTGCTGGAAAAGACACGGCGGCGATGAAGCTGAAATAACAATTATTCGCGTGCCCGGCGCTTGGGAAATGCCTGCAGCGGCCAAACGTGCCGCAGATTCAAAAAAATATGACGCCGTTGTTTGTCTCGGCGCTGTTATTAGAGGCGGAACTCCTCATTTCGAATATGTTGCCGCGGAAGCGTCAAAAGGAATCGCACAGGCAGGAATGAATGATGTCCCTGTTACTTTCGGCGTTCTTACTACCGATACAATTGAACAGGCAATTGAACGCGCGGGAACCAAAGCCGGCAACAAGGGTTGGGACGCAACACTTGCCGCAATAGAAATGGCACAGCTTTACACACAAATTTAAATAATAATGCGCCGTAGAAGAAAATCAAGAATTCTTGCTATGTCGATGCTTTACAGTATGGACATCCAAAAAACAACTGACGTTGCCGTTGGGCGGCTTGCGTTGGACTTTTATTCAAAACCTTTTGAAAAAAGCGTGCAAAACAGGGCGCTTAAATTTGTGCGCGGAGTGATTGCAGATGCAGAAAATATTGATAAAAAAATCGCCCAGCAGGCGAGAAACTGGGATTTCAGCAGAATCGCAAATGTAGATAAACAGGTTATGCGTATCGCTATTTATGAAGTTCAAAATGAACCTGCAACACCAATTCCGGTTGCCATTAATGAAGCGGTGGATATTGTAAAAATTTACAGTTCAAAAGAATCCGGACACTTTATAAACGGATTACTTGACAAAATTCTAAAGAGAGAGAAAAAATAAATTTTTGGCCTTTGACGTTTGACGTTTGATCTTACAACCTTAAACTTTAAACCCGCGTAAGCACCCCGCGTACGTGTCCCGCCGTGCCCTGAGTATTTAGGGCGCATGCTGGGATGCGGGGTTAAACCTTAAACCATTAAACCTATCTTATATTCCAATGTCTAAATCCACCAAATTATCTTCAGTTAAAAATTACTCTCCTTCTGTTCCTGTAATCGGTGTTTTCGCAACTTGCGACCCGAGAATCGACACCGCTGCTCGTTCACGTGCTGCGAACATTGTTGAAATGGCGGCAGATATTATCGCGAAAGATGTTTCATTGCCAAATAAAGAAAAACCTCAGGTCGTTTGGGCGGAAACTCTCGTTGACGGTGAACGTCAGGCGGATATTGTTGCACAGCAGTTCAAAACCGCCGGTGTTAATATTCTTGTTTGTGTACCGGACACATGGGCATTTCCGCAACTTGGACTTATCTCTCTTCTTTCACATTTCCCGAAAGACACGCCGATAAATTTAACTTGTGGAAATAGCGGTCCGCGACCGGGTGTTGTTTTTACTCACGCTGCAAACGGCGCGTTGGCGCAATCAGGTAAACTTGCTCATATCAATGTCGGCACATGGGCCGACACAGGTCAAAAACCGAAAATGACTAAATCCACCGCGGAAGCTCTTATTGACTGGTGTTACGCCGCAGTAACTTTTGTCGGACTTAAAGGTAAACGAGTAGTTTTATTTGGTCATGATTCTATGGGAATGGAAACAGCGTTACAGCACATTATTCCTACAAGAAATACTTTCGGCATCGAAATTACGCGGCTTGATATGAAATTACTCGCCGATATGCTTAAGAAAAAAGCTTACGATAAAAAAGAACTCGCCGCACTGCGCGAATGGCTTAATTCCATGCTCGGTAAACGTATTCAACTTCCCAAACCGGAAGATTCAAAAAGACTTGACCAAAGTCTTGCTATGTATTTGATTATTCGTGATTTAATGGATGAACTAAACGCTGTCGGCGGAGGATTTATGAGTCAGCTCGAATGGGGATCGGATTTAAGAGGTACTCCTCTTCCGGTTGCTGACGCTATGGAATCGCTTTTCAATTCCACATTCGATCATAACGGCAGAAAAGCACCGCTGCCTTACGCGACTGAAGCTGACACACAAGCGTTACTCACGCAATTATTCTACACCTGGCTTTCAGGCGGAAATCCTCCTCTGTTTATGGATTTTAGAAAAGTATGGGAAGCGTGGGAAATCAAAGCACTCGCCAAAAAATTAAAAATCCCTATGAAAGGAAAAACTCTCTGGGAGAAAAAAGGTCTCGTTGACGGCGATAATTCAGGTAGCGCGTCATTTGACTGGGCGGCAAAACCGGGCTCTTCAATCAAACAAATCATGTCAAAAATCAGTATGCCGCTTGCCGGAACAGATTATTTCCCGGGCGCGGGTAATTCCGTAACTTTTGTCTCTCCGGGCGGAATTGAAGGTGTTGCGGGACGACTCGCTTACAGCTCGCTCAACAACATGTTTACAATGTTCTGGGATGAAGCCTGCACGGTTGACCTGCCGGCAAAACTGAGTAAAGCGGTATGCAACACATCAACACCGACTTGGCCTCACACATTTGTTGTTCCTAAATACGCGTCAATGGTTGAGTACAAACAGTATGCGCCGGCGAATCATTTACACATGACGTGGGGATTAAAACCGGCTAGGTTGCAGTACTGGATGGATTTAGCGAATGTACTTTCCGGAACTCCGTGGCAGGACCGCCCGAATTTTATTGAAGGCGTTGACCGTCCTCAACCGTTGATTTATCTGATGAACGGCGGAGAAAACGCCGCGAAACAACTCCTCGCGAAATAAATTTGAAGTGCAGTAATACGG